>CAMWXV010000015.1 GCA_947178305.1 uncultured Porphyromonadaceae bacterium
TGCTTGTTCAAGAGCTGCAGCAGCGGGACCGTCAGGGTCAAGTTCTGTAGCTGCCGCATAGTTGGCTGTGGCAGCGGCTCGATTGCCAAGTTTCCAGTATAGTTTGCCACGCAAGAACAAGGCTTGCGCACAATCGGGATGTATGAGAATGTATTCGTTGATTGATTGAAGGGCTTCGTCAAGCCGGTTTTGATCTATTTGAGATATGATATGTTGGAGTGAATGCATAAAAGTTTGTACTTTTGAGCAACATCCGTGTGTGGATGTTCGTTACAAAGGTAATAAACTCTTTCAAAAAAGAAGCTCTATGCGCCGCATTATATCAATAGTATTGGTAATGGTAGGAATACTGGTGTCCTCTGCTGCGGATCCAACCGCAACAAACTATAGTTGGGAAGAATGTCAAGGGTCGGCTCGTCCGTATCCGGAACCAAAGGAGGTTGTGGCCTATCCTGATTCGCTTACTCCTATTATGATTAATCATGTAGGTAGACATGGGGCGAGATTTGCTGCCACGCCAAAGCATGCCACATTATTGCTTACTGCATTGCGTGACGCTCGTGATAAAGGATCAATCACGGCACGTGGCAAGGAGCTTCTGGCTTTGACCGAGGGAATGGTTAATGTTGTTGCCGGTCGTTGGGGCGCACTTGATTCATTAGGTATGGCTGAGCAACGAGGGTTGGCATCACGTATGTGCAAGGCATATCCGGAGTTGATTGAGAAGCGCACAGTTGAGGCTATGAGCAGTTATTCCCCGCGTTGTATCATGAGTATGTACGAATTCACGCATCAGATTTCGCGAATGAACAATAAGGTGGAGATATTCACTTCATCCGGCCGTCAGAATTCGCAGCTTATGCGTTTCTTTGATCTTTCGGATGACTACAAGGAATTGCGTAGTGGCAGTAAGCTATCGGAGCCTGTGGATGAGTATTCCAAAAAGTATGTGACAATGAAACCGCTTCGTAGGGTTCTTGGCGACAAGTATCAGTTCCAGGCCGATTCCGTGGATGTGGCTATGGCAGAGTATTCGGTGCTTGCGGGTCTTGAAGCCATGAACATGCATGTGGATATAACAAAATATTTCACAAAAGAGGAGTGGAACTCTTTGTGGGGAGTGTTCAATTTTCGTCAGTATATGCAGCGTACGGCCAGTGTGGTGAGCAGCGTGCCTGCTGATATAGCTTCACCATTGTTGCTTGATTTGATAAATACCACCGATAAGTTTTTGGCCGATTCTACATCGGTAGCTCCTATACAGTTACGTTTCGGTCATGCTGAAACATTGATGCCGCTGTTGTCATTAATGCGTTTGCCCGGGTGCTATTATCTTACAAACTATTTTGATACGGTTGGATTACATTGGAAAGATTTTGATGTGGTGCCAATGGCGGCTAATCTTCAATTGGTTTTGTTTAAAAGTAAGTCAGGCAAAATATATGTGCGCTGTGACTTGAACGAGAAGCCACAGCGCCTTATACCTAATGAGGAGAATATTTATGTGGAATGGAACAAGGCTCGCACTTATCTGGAGCGATGCATTCCTATTTATTATTGATTATATCATACGGAATGCGTTCATAAGAGTTTCGCTAAGAGTTGGATGTCCGTGAACGGCTCCTGCTGCTTGTGTGGCTGTGAGTCCTGCATTCATGGCTGTCACGGCTTCCTGGATTAAATCGGCTGCGTGAGCTCCACATATATGCACACCAAGAATTGCGTGGGTGTCAGCATTCACTATCACTTTTACCATACCATCGGTCTGTCCCATGGTTACGGCTTTACCGTTGGAACGGAATGTAGATTGTGCTGTGGCATAAGGTATGCCACAGTCAATGCATTGCTGTTCTGTTAATCCGGCCATGGCGCATTCCGGTACGGTGAAAACCGCAGATGGGATTATGTTGGACAATCGTTCCATCCCCAATGCTACACGTCCTTGCACTTCAGCGGCATGAGCCAGCATACAGAGTCCGTTGACATCGCCAATCGCGTATATGCCTGGAATTGATGTTTGCATATTTTCATCCACGGCTATAGCTTGTTTGTTTCTTTTGATGCCAAGTTCTGTTAATCCGTGTGGAATCACCGGAGTGCGCCCTACGGCCATGAGTACGGTTTGAGAAGATACGGAGGCTGTTTTGCCTTTGCATTCATACTCTACGGTTGTTTCCGTATCTTTATTGACAATGGATGTGACCTGAGCTGAAGTGATGAATTTGACACCTCTTCGTTTCATAGACATTCTTAGGCGTTTGGCTATATCGGGATCAAACGGTGGCAATATCTCTTTGCAATATTCTATTACGGTTACATCAACATCCAAAGCTGAGTAAATTGAAGCAAATTCCATGCCTATCACACCGCCCCCAATGATGATAAGGGATTGAGGCAATATTGAAGACGATAGCATGAAGTCACTGTTCACAGCCAACTCTGCTCCATCCACATTCAGTGACGCAGGTATTGAGCCTGTGGCTACGATGATGCGTGGAGCATGATATGTATCGCCGTTTACGGATATGGTGTCGGCGCTTTCAAATAGAGCTTCGCCATGAATTACGGTAACATTACGTAGTTCAGTTTCCACTCCTTGACGCAACTCTTCAACAATGCGGTCTTTTCGAGAGGCCATTGAGGCGTAGTTTATGGAACAACAATTTGTATCAACGCCAAAATCTCCGGCTTCTTTCACTGTCAGAGCCACTTCGGCTGATCGGCACAAGGCTTTGGTGGGTATGCATCCACGGTTTAGACAGGTGCCACCAAGCAAATCGCGTTCCACTATGGCCACGTTCAGCCCTTTGGCGGCAGCGGTGGCGGCAGTTGTGTAACCGCCGGGACCGCTGCCAATCACTATAAGGTCAAAATTATTCATTGCCAATAAGCTGAGCGTATGTTACTATCGGATTTAAAGCCGCCGCAGTGTCGTCAGGCCGTCCAACAGGGGTGTTGTGTGGGGCGGATTTCACTGTGTCAGGGTCTGTGATCGCTTCTTCGGCTATGCGTTGCATCACATCTATAAATTCATTTAGCGTGTCAAGACTTTCGGTTTCTGTGGGTTCAATCATCAGCGATTCATGAAACAACAGCGGGAAGTAGATGGTGGGTGCGTGATAGCCGTAGTCAAGCAACCGTTTGGCCACGTCCAGCGTGGTTACTCCGGATGTTTTGTCCTTGAGCCCGTCAAACACGAATTCGTGTTTGCAAACGGTGTCTATCGGCAACATGTAGCTGCTTCGCAAGCATTCTTTTACATAGTTGGCGTTGAGAGTGGCAAGTGCGCCTGCTTCCATAAGTCCGTTTTGTCCCAAGGAGAGTATGTAGCTCAATGCGCGGAGAAGCACTGTATAGTTGCCCAATGTAGCTGACACCGCTCCGAGAGAATCTTTGCAACCGGTGAGGCTGAACGAACCATCGTCGTTGCGTATCACTCTGGGGTCGGGCAGAAATTTTTCAAGCCCTTTGCGCACGCCTACGGGGCCGGCACCGGGACCTCCGCCGCCGTGAGGGGTGGAGAAAGTTTTGTGGAGGTTGATATGCATTACATCAAATCCCATGTCGCCGGGTCGGGATATGCCAAGCATGGGGTTGAGGTTTGCTCCATCGTAGTACATCAACGCTCCGGCTTCATGTGCGAGCCGGGCAATTTCGGGGATGTTCCGTTCAAAAATGCCAAGAGTGTTGGGGTTGGTCATCATTACGGCGGCAACAGTGTCGTCAAGCAACGGACGAAGGTCGTCTACATCCACCGTGCCATCGGGACGGCTTTTCACTTCCACTACCTTTAGTCCGGCTACGGCGGCGCTTGCCGGATTCGTGCCGTGTGCAGAGTCGGGCACGATTACTTTAGTGCGTTTCTTGTCGTTGCGGCTGTCATGGTAGGCGCGTATTATCATCAGTCCGGTAAGTTCGCCATGAGCGCCGGCAAACGGATTGAGTGTGAATTCGCTCATGCCGCCTATTTCGCTCAGAGCGCATTGAAGTGTGTAGTACATTTCCAATGCTCCCTGCACTGTGTTTTCGGGCTGATAGGGGTGTAGTCCGGAGAATTCAGGATGTCCGGCGATCTCTTCGTTGATACGTGGGTTGTATTTCATTGTGCATGAACCCAACGGGTAGAAACCGGTGTCTACACCAAAGTTATTGGTGCTTATGTTGTGGTAATGTCGCACTATGGATGGCTCGTCCAGCTCCGGAAGATTGAGTGGCTTATTGCGCATCAATGATGCCGATATAGGTGTTGCTTCTGGGCAGTTGTTGCTGTCAATTTTGATAGCGCGACGGCCGGTATGCGATAACTCAAACACCAGCTTGCCATATAGATCTCTGTTCATGATGGATTTACGATTTTAAGTGAGGTGTCAGAGGGTGTTGACCAGTTCTATGAGTCGGTTCATCTCTTGGCGTGATCGTGTTTCGGTCACGGCTACAAGCAGTTTGTCGGACTCTATTTTTACTCCCGGCAATATGCCGTTGGCCACACATAGTTCCATAAGCTCATCCAAGTTTATACCTTGGGCTGTGAGACAGAATTCATTGAAGAATTCGCTATGTGGATATGTGAGTGTGAATCGGCCTGTTTCTACGAGTTGTTTTGCCAAATAATGAGCACCGTTATATCCTTCGCGACAAATTTCACGCAGCCCTTCGGCGCCGGTCACGGACAGGTACATGGCTGTGAAAAGCGACATGAGCCCTTGGTTGGAGCAAATGTTGGAGGTTGCTTTGTCACGTCGTATATGCTGTTCGCGAGCTTGGAGTGTGAGTACAAACACGCGTTTGCCATTGGAGTCCGTGGTGGCTCCCACTATTCGTCCGGGAAGTTTGCGTATCAGAGCTTTCGTACAACAAAGGAATCCAAGATATGGTCCACCGTAGTTCAATGGCATGCCGAGACTTTGGGCATCGCCGGCGGCTATGTCGGCACCCCACTCGCCCGGAGTTTTTATGCAGGCAAGGTCGGATGCTATGGCATGAATTATGAACAAGGTTTTATGTTGGTGGCACATGTCGGCCCAACCTGAATAGTCCTCAAGTATGCCATAGAAATTTGGTGTGGCAACAATCACTCCGGCCACATCATTGTTGGCCAACTGTGTTTCAACAAAAGTGCGGTCGCTGATGCCTGTTTCCGTGGTTGGAATCTCTATCAGTTCAACTCCGTGGTATTGAGCATATGTGGCACATACTTTACGCACTGCCGGGGCAACAGTGGAGCTGATAAGTACCTTGTTGCGCTTGCGTGCATGAGCGATAGCCATGAGCATGGCTTCGGCGGTTGCGGTTGTGCCATCGTACATAGAGGCGTTACTCACATCCATACCGGTGAGATTGGCCATCATGCTTTGATATTCAAAGATGTATTGCAAGGTGCCTTGTGATATTTCAGGTTGATACGGTGTGTATGCTGTTAGAAATTCACCACGCTCTATCATCTGAGGAATTATGGCTGGGGTATAATGGTCGTAATACCCTGCTCCGGCAAAGCATATGAGTTGTTCGTTGTCGGCACCAAGTGTGTTGAAAAACTTGCGCACTTGTTGCTCGCTCATTTCAGGTGGTAGGTTGTAAGGCTTTTTTAGACGCAATTCCGGCGGAACATCGGCATATAGGTCGTCAAGCTCTTTTACCCCACACTTATCAAGCATCAGTTTGATGTCGTGCGGGGTGTGAGGAAAATATCTGTGCATAACGTGTTGAGTCTATCCTTGTTAATGGCTTTCGTTTTTGCAAAATTCTTTGTAGGCGGATTCGTTCATAAGATTTTCCAATTCCGATGGATTGCTCATTTCCACTTTTATAATCCAGTTAGCCATGGCATCCTCATTTATAAGTCGTGGATTATCAATCAGTTCTTCGTTGGTCTCTATCACCGTTCCGCTTACCGGGGCGATGAGATCTGATGCTGCTTTCACGCTTTCAACGGCGCCAAAATCTTCACCGGCCGTTATGTCATCATCGGTTTCTGGCATATCGACGTAGACCACATTGCCAAGTGCATGTTGTGCGAAGTCAGATATGCCGATGTATGCGATATTACCATCAATGCGAGCGTATTCGTGAGTTTCGGAATAAAAAATTTGATTCATGATTCTAAGATTTATAGGTTATTTCTTATAGCTTTTCTTGTAGAATTTTTTTGAAGTAACAATAGCAGGGAATAGTTTGCGGTGGATTTTCACTTTCAGTTCTGTTCCTTGTTTGGTGTATGGCTCATCAATTAAAGCCATAGCAATGGATTTGTCCACACTGATGCCTCTATATCCTGTGGTTATGTGTCCGATAATGGTATCGTCCGGAGCCAGCACTTCGTATCCATGGCGAGGAATGGCTCTGTCAAGTAGTTCTATTCCCACTATTTTTTTTGTCGAACCTTCGCTCTTTTGTCGTGCCAATGCTTCGCGACCAATGAATTCAGGTTTGTCAAGCTTTACAAAAAATCCGAGTCCGGCCATGATAGGGGTGATGTTTTCGTCCAATTCATCGCCATACAACGGTAGGCCTACCTCAAATCGCAATGTGTCACGACATCCAAGACCACATGGAGCACACTGTCCGGACTCAATGAGCTGATCCCAAAGTTTTCGGATTATATCGTGGGTGGCATATATTTCAAATCCATCTTCTCCGGTGTAGCCTGTTCGGCTCACAAGTATGTGCTCTCCGTCCAGCAACATTTCTTCAAAAGTGTAGAATTCAAGATTGCTGCAATTGATACCGAGTACAGTCTCCATTATTTTTTCAGATTCAGGCCCTTGCACTGCCAGCTCCCCAAGTATGTTGCAGAGATTTACTATGGCTATTTCGTAACCTTCGGATTGTGCTTCAATCCATGCTATATCCTTGTCTATATTAGCAGCGTTTATAACCAAAAGGAAGTTATTGTGACCACGTTTGTATACCAGCAAGTCATCTACTGTGCCACCGTCTTCCTGACACATCATGCCGTAGAAAATTTTACCGTCTGGGGCGTTGGTGATATCGTTGGTGAAAATATGATTCACATATTTTTCGGCGTCTGGACCTGATATGTTGACTTCGCCCATATGTGACACATCAAATACTCCGCAATGGTTGCGCACAGCGTTATGTTCCTCTGTGATGCCGGCATATTGAATTGGCATATCAAATCCTCCAAACGGACTCATCAAAGCTCCAAGAGCCAAATGTTTGTCGTGCAGACAGGTCTTTTTAGTTTCTTCCATGATATTTCATTCAAAAAAGTAGATTTATGAATTCTTGGGTGGTTAGTCCATGAATTATTTTGCTCACATCTGTATTGTCAATAGCTGCTTCTACTGCCTTGCGTGTGTACGGAATGCCTTCAAGCGAGGATAGAAGCTGGGTGTCAATGTCGGAGATTAAAAAGAAGTCTCCTCCGAGATTGATGGACTGAATGGTGTTATGGTCAATACTGAGTGTTACTTCGAATTCTCCTGCTCCTTCCACCCGTTTGCGTACTGTTACGGCTCCTTTGGGAATGTGACCCATGATCCATTGCGGAGAGTAGTATGGTTTTGACATTTCGTGGATGCGCTCAATATCTGAGCGATCCAAGGTGAGTTCGTTGCTTCCGCACAGATATTGCCTGGTATAGTTCTTGAAGTCGTCAATGCTCATGTCAATATGCTCCCGTAGCGTGGTTATGCAGCTCTGTACTGAAGCGACTCCTTTGGAATCAAGCTTGCTTCTTGATGGGGTTATGGCATTGATCATATGGGTCATATCGGTGTCGTAAAGCATGGTGCCATGCACTATACTGCGTCCCGGACGGTGATAGAATGCGTTTCCGCTAACTTTTCTGTTGCCTATGAATATATCGTTGCGTCCTGTGCTGTGTGCATCCAATCCAAGTGACCTGAGCATGTCAGCTATCATTGATGTATAATGCTTGAATGTGGTGCTTACATTGGAGCCGGAGGCTGTGATATAGGAGAACATGATGTTGCTTTTGTCGGCATATACACATCCGCCTCCGCTACGTCGGCGATAGGTCTGTATGTTGTGTGTCTGACAATAGTCTAAGTCAACTTCTCTGTCAATTACCTGGTTGCGTCCAAATATTACAGATGGTTCTACCTGCCACATGAAAAATAGGTCGCCATGCGTTTCCAAATGGTGTGAGGCTACATATTCTTCCATTGTCAGGTAGAACGGTAACTTGCGGTTGGAGTTGTCTGGCAGGGTTACATATTTCATATGAGGTATAGTTTAAGGCTATGCAAATATAGTAACAAGTTGGTAGCATAAGCAAATAAATCTACTGTTGTAGAATCTGCTTTATAGCATAAAAAAAACGCTCGCTATCATAAGCGAGCGTTTTTTATGGTTATGGATGGGTTATTATTCTTCAAGAGTGCAGATAGAAACGCGGTTCCAGCTGTTTTCTTTGAACATTTCACCGATACCTTCGCCTTGTGCAGTGATGCGATCTGCAGAAATGCCATATTTGTTTACGAGCATGGTCTTAACAGATTCGGCTCGAGCTGCGGCAAGTTTCTTGTTAAGTTCAATGTTGCCATCGGGTGAAGCATAACCCTTGATCACAACTTTGGAATTCTTGTGGTTTTTAAGGAATGATGCTACCATTTCAACATTGGGCTGTTGGTCAGCAGTGATCTTGGAGCTGCCAATGCGGTAGAAGATGTAGCGAACGCTCTGGAGGTTGTTGCTTACTTCTTTTATGACTTCGGGTTTGCGGTTCTGGCAAGCTGTAAGTTCTGCGGCAAGTGCGTTGGCCTTGTTTTCAGCGGCAGCGGTAGCAGCGTTTGTTGCGTCAAGTTCACCACGGAGTTCGTTGATTTTTGCATTGAGAGCATCAATTTCAGCACGGTTGATGGGTTCAACGCATTTGAAAGAACCAAAGTGGTAGGTTACGCCGGCCAAGATGTTGAAAGTGGCGTTGTGAATGTTGTAAGCGGCAGTTGTCTGGGCTACATTGACATCGCTCATGTTCCAATTGATCTGGGGCTTGAGTGCGATGGTGAGGTTTTTATTGACATTGAAGTTGAAATCCAAACCAACGCGAGTGGCGAAGTAGTTGTGGTCGCCATTACCGGGATAATAAAGGTGTCCCCAACCGGCACCGGCTACAGCTGCGATGTCAAAGAAGCGACCGTCGCATTTGTAACCTCCGAAAAGGTTGAAGAGATTCACGCTACCATATGCGCCAACATAAGTGTTGTCAATGGCAGTTTTGCTGCGAGTTTCATTTTCCCATGATGAGGTATTTATTCCTGCTAAGCCTTCTACGCCAAGAGCAAAAGCGGGAGAGATTTGTTTTTCAACGTGCAGGCCGAAAGCACCACGCATGCTGCCAAAGAAAGCATGACCCTTGAGTGGGGTGGTGGCACCGCCATCAATACCTATGGACCAATTGGATCCGAAATTTGTGGCTTCCAATGCTTGTTGGGCTTGTGCTGTCATCATGCCTGCAGCAGCAACAGCGATAAGAAACATTTTTTTCATCTGAAGTTGATTTAATGTTGATTAATACGGCACAAAGATAATAAGTTTTGTGTAATTTAACTATTGTGACTTAAATAACTTAAAATTTATATTACGATTTGTTTTGATTTTATGATTAAAACAAGGATTGATTGTAAATGTTTCGTGATATTAACTTTTTTTGTGTCAAATGAGTATTGGCATTATGATTTGGTTGATTAATTCTCTGATGATTTGCGGTATTGATTGGGTGTTATGCCGGTAATGGATTTGAACAGTCGAGAGAAATGCTGTGGGTAGTCAAATCCAAGGTCAAAGGCTATTTCGCTGATGGTTCTGTTTGTGTGGTGCAGTTGGTGTTTTGCTGTGCTTATGGCCATGGTATGGATGAATTCTTGTGGTGTGCGTCCAGTTTCTTTTTTTACAAGGTCGCCAAAATAGTTGGGTGAAAGACATAGTTGCTCAGCACACCACCGCACTGTCGGTAATCCGTTTTCACGCAAGGTTTCAGATGTGAAATATTGGTTGAGTAATGTTTCAAAATTTCCTAAAATCTGACTGTCGGCAGCTTGTTGGCGTGTGATGAATTGGCGCTCATAAAAGCGCAGGCAATAGTTGAGCAATAATTCAATATTATTGGCAATCAGTCTTTTGCTTAAACGGTCGGTGCCATGGTGCAGTTCAGAGTCTATTTTGTTCAAGCAATCTAAAAATAGGTCTCGCTCGTCACGTGACAAGTGTAAGGCTTCATGTACGTCGTAAGAGAAATAAGTGTATTCTTTCATGGTTGAGAACAGATGTGTTCCACGGATTAACTCCGGGTCAAAACACAGTGCCCATCCGCGAGGCTGGTATGTTTGACCATTGTCTTCTATGCCTATTACCTGTCCCGGAGCGAGAGACACCACGGTGCCTTCCTGATAGTCATAACGCTGTCGTCCATATATGATGTCGCCGCATTTTACGTCTTTTAGGAATATGACATAGAAATTGAACACTGTGCGCTGATGACGCATGGATTTTGCTTTGCTGAGGTCTATTACGCTGACTAATGGGTGAATTGTTTCCAATCCAAGGTGCTCGTTGTACTGTGGTATGGAGTCAATGATTGTGGGGATTTGGCTCATAGGTTAATTCTGTAGTCTTTTGGTGTTAGTGCAAAGATAATCATAAAAGAATAATGGTGGTAGCTTATATGTGACATTGGTTATAATATCTGAGATTTTGTGCATTGTGAGAATGATTGTGCCTTGTTTTCAGATTGTTGATTCTACTATGTTTTTTGCCTGGTATGCTTAATGAGTATGGTGTTTAAACTCTAATTGGTGTTTTTCGGAAAAAAGGTATTATATTTGCATGAAATGTCTGTCATAAAAATATGAATTGATGAAAAAGTATTTTGTAACAGGCTGTGCCGGTCAATATTTTTTTAATGTTGCAGACAATGAATCTAACAAAACCGCAAATATTTCCGCTTCCTTGTATACGAGATCTCAGGGGTAATCTGTCGGTGCTTCAGTATCCGGACTCAATGCCGTTTAAGCCTATGCGTGCTTATTGGATTTATGATGTGCCAAGTGGTGTGGTTCGTTATGGGCATGCTTATTATTCTCAGAGTGAGGTAATCGTGGCGTTGTCTGGTTGTTTTGATGTGGTGACCGATGGTATTAATGGTCCGCAACGCTTTCAGCTCAATCGTACATATCAAGCATTGTTCCTGCCGCCGTTGACATGGCGTGTGATTGAGAATTTTTCCACCAATTCTGTGGCGTTGGTACTTTCGTCGTCTTTATATGATGAAGCAGATTATATACGTGACATAGATGTGTATAACGAAATTTTAAGAAGCCATGAAATCAAATAACCATGCAATATCTCGTGTGGCGCAGTGCCGCATCATAGAGTTGCCTCGTCATGCGCATGAGAATGGAACGATAGCAGTGGCGCAAAATTCATCTTTGTTGCCGTTTGATATTAAGCGTACATTTTTTATCTACGATATACCATCGGATGCAAAGCGAGGTGGACATTCTCATTATCATACCGAGGAGCTGATTGTTGCCGTGACAGGTAGTTTCGTGGTGAAAATGTATGATGGGGTAGAGTGGAAGACGGTTGCTCTTAATAGGCCGTATCAGGCTCTTTATGTGCCGGCCGGGATATGGCGATCGCTTGAGGATTTTTCTTCGGGCAGTGTGTGCTTGTCGCTTTGTCCTGATGATTTTGACGAGGCTGATTATGTTCGTGATATGGAGCTGTTCAAGGAACTTACAAAGTGCAAGCTATGAAGGTAGAGCATCTGAATTTGATGGAGGTTAACAAACCTTATTTTGACGAATTGGCTCAGGCTGCTGTCAGGGTTATAACTTCCGGGCGTTATATCGGTGGCTGTGAGGTATGCGGTTTGGAGCAAAAAATAGCTGCGTTGTGTGGGGTGGCTCATGCCGTTGGTGTGGCAAGTGGATTAGATGCTCTGCGTCTTGTGATGATGGCGTATGTGGAAATGGGTCTGATGCATAAAGGTGATGAGGTGTTGGTGCCTGCCAACACTTATGTCGCGTCATTCTTGGCCATATCTCAGGCTGGCTTGATGCCTGTACCTGTTGATCCGGATCCTGTTACCATGAATATCACCGGAAAGGCAGTAAGCAGGGCTATGTCAAGTCGCGTCAAGGC
Organism: uncultured Porphyromonadaceae bacterium; assembly: GCA_947178305.1. Taxonomy (GTDB): domain Bacteria; phylum Bacteroidota; class Bacteroidia; order Bacteroidales; family Muribaculaceae; genus Paramuribaculum. The sequence continues at coordinate 12,130 of CAMWXV010000015.1, forward strand.
CGTGATGCCGGTGCACCTGTATGGGCGTGTGGCTTGGGACGGAGAAATGGTCCGGATTGCCAGAAATGAAGGGTTGCTGATGATAGAGGATTGTGCCCAGGCATTGGGGGCTCGCAGCACTGTTGAAGGACTTTATGGTTCATTTAATGCCGGTGGTCTTGGAAATGCCGCCGGTATCAGTTTTTATCCCACCAAAAATCTTGGCGCTCTTGGTGATGGCGGCATGGTGGTTACAAACGATAAGCAGCTGGCAGACATGGTGCGTTCTTTAGCCAATTATGGCAGTTCTCGCAGATATCACAACGAATATATGGGTATTAATTCTCGTCTTGATCCTATTCAGGCTGCAATGCTTGATGTTAAGTTCAAATATCTTGATGAGGTCAATGCAAAGCGTATGGATATTGCGCGGATGTATGATTCTGTGATTGATAATCCGTATGTTATAAAACCTGTTATGCCAAAACCAGGGAGTATGGAGTGTGTGTGGCATCAGTATGTGGTGCGAGTGCCAAAACTAAGAAATGAGATTCTGAGTTTTTTGAAGACACATGGTGTTGATACTGATATTCATTATCCGTGTCCGCCTCATATGCAACCGTGTTATGAAGGTTTGAAACATGAGGCATTGCCGGTTGCTGAGCTGTTGGCCGAGGAGGTCTTGAGTTTGCCAATAGGTCAGTATATGTCTCTTGATTTGGCAAATGAGATTGCTGATATTATTAATAGATTTGGTCAATGAGTATTGGTAAAAAATCTCAAAAACATAATGTGACGCTTGGTTCCGTACTTGCTATGGCGGCTTTGGTGCTGTTGGCTGTTTATGTAAATGGTCAATCTTCTGATGTTGAAAACACTTTGTCAGAGCAGCAAGCTATTGAGGCATCGCAGTTGATGCAAGTGGTTGTACCAGATGGTGTGCCTCAGCAGTTGGTGTCATATGAAGGCATGGATGTAAATTTTAATTCGTTGTTGCATATTCCCAATTATGTTGTGTGGGAATTGACTGGAAACGAGACTCATGGTGATGTACCACGATATAATAAATTTATGAATGATCCTGACGTGAATGGATGTCCTGACACTTGGGACTACAATTATTCAGGTTATGATAGGGGACATATGGCTCCTGCGGCAGATATGAAGTGGAGTAGAGAGGCCATGAAGCATACTTTTTATCTCTCTAATATTTGTCCGCAGGCCAAGGCTTTGAACACCGGAGCATGGAATCGTTTGGAGAGTAATTGTCGTAAGTGGGCGCAGCGCGATAGCGCGTTGATAATAGTCTGTGGCCCCGTGATTAGCGATAAGATGACAGAATTTATTGGTGATAGTCGTGTGGCTGTGCCAAAACGGTTTTTTAAAGTTGTTTTGGCTCCGTATTCCCATCCTATGCGTGGTATCGGTTTTATTATGCCTAACGATAGAGTGGAAGGCGGAATGCAAGCTGCTGCGGTGTCAATTGACAGTGTTGAATCCGTAACTGGATACGATTTTTTTTCTGCGTTGCCTGATGAAGTTGAGGCAGCAGTGGAAAGTCAATGCGATTTTTATAAATGGAGTGCACATAAATGATGGATAGTCATATACATACTTCCGGCGACACTATTTGCGCCATATCCACGGCTCCCGGAGTGGGTGGTATCGCCGTGGCTCGAGTGAGTGGTGAAAATGCGATAGAGGTGGTGCAGCGCATATGGCGCGGCAAGCCGCTTGACAAGATGAAGTCGCATACGGCACATCTCGGCACTTTGCTTGATTCGCACGGAGAACCGTTGGATCAGGCTGTGATAACATTGTTCCTTGCCCCAGCTTCTTTTACCGGCGAAAATGTAGTGGAGCTTGGTGTTCATGGATCGTTGTTTGTACAACGAGAGTTGCTGAATGCATTGATGGGAGCTGGAGCTCGGTTGGCAGAGCATGGTGAATTTACCCGCAGAGCTTTCGTTGCTAAAAAAATAGACCTTGCGCAGGCTGAGGCCGTAGCCGATGTGATAGCGTCTAATTCACGGGCAGCACATCGCATTGCCATGAATCAGATGCGTGGCGGGTATTCCAAGAAACTTTCAATGCTCAGAGATAAATTGTTGGAGCTTGCATCGCTGCTTGAATTGGAACTTGATTTTTCGGAAGAAGAAGTGGAGTTCGCATCACGGCAACACTTGCTTGAACTGGCTCAGGCTGTTCATTCAGAGGTGACATCGCTGCACGGTTCATTTGCTCATGGAGCAGCTTTGAAACAAGGTATACCAGTGGCAATAGTAGGAGCGACCAATGCCGGTAAGTCTTCACTTCTTAACGCCTTGCTCGGAGACGACCGAGCTATAGTGAGTGACATTCATGGTACCACACGCGATGTGGTAGAGGACACACTTGAAATAGGTGACTACTTGTTTAGATTCATGGATACGGCCGGACTTAGAAGCACAACCGATACCATTGAGCAAATAGGTATCACACGTTCACTTAAGGCTATAGCCAATGCCTCAATCGTGCTTCTGGTGATAGATCCTGCTGATGAGTCAGTAGCGGAGACATATAGTCGCGTGGCAGAAGAAATGATGCAGTCACAGGCAAAATTGATAACGCTGGTGAATAAATCGGATCTGAATCCGGAACAAAAATTGGAATTCATACCGCAGACAGTGACACAGATAGCCATATCGTGCGTTACTATGCAGGGACTGGATACATTGCGTCAGCAGCTTTCAGACACCGCCAAAGAGATAAGCGGAAATAACACCGCCGACATCTTGGTGACCAACGCGCGTCATGCCGAGATACTACAACACGCCACTCAAAGCTCATCCCGCATAATAGGCGGATTGACAGCCGGACTCAGCGGCGACTTCATAGCCCAAGACGTGCGAGAAACCATCCACCACCTTGGCGCAATCACCGGCACCATCACCACAACCGACATCCTCACCACCATCTTCTCCCGCTTCTGCATCGGCAAGTGACGAGCAACAAGTGATACATACAGTTAAGCAATGGCAATACGCTCTTATCATCAATCTGTGTGTACAGCAGGTTTTGGCTAATGATTTGTGAAATAGATGTTTTCTTGTACAACGCATACGGAGGCTATAACTTATTAGTGAAATAAGTTGTTTATGGCTCTTTTAGCTTGAGACCTCTTATACGCTTGTGGTGGAGAGTCTGCATACATTTGCTTGTAAACAATAGAATCCCACAATGATCTTGTGTAAAGTGGGATTGTTGTTTAGTCTTCGGTCTGTTCTCGGAGAATGCGGGCAGTGGTGCGCTTGTACTCTTGACGGTCGTAGAGATAGTTCCTGCACATCCAGCAGCTACATATTGTGGCTGTGTCTTTTAGTTTGAGCATCCAGTGCTCCTTTTTAAGAACTTTCCAATCACGAGTTTCTTGCCGTAGACCGGTTTCGGAGTTAATCACACGATAATGATTGTTGGCGTAATACTTGATGCGGTTACGCCATATGCGTTTTTCTTGAATGCGTCGCCACGCGCGAATTAATGTTCTGTCCATCGTCTCGTTCAACTATTGGTTTCGGGAACGAGAAAATTAAGACGGTTTGAATATTTGTTCTCATAGGTTAATGATTTTCACCAATTATGAACAATAAGTGTGCCAAAATATATGCATCTCTGGCAGGCAGTGTGTTCGTTGGAGATTTATTTGGGGGGGCATTATAACAGGTGGAACAGTTGGGGTTAACAAATATTAACCGCAGAGCTATGGACTGAGTTGTTGTTTTGCTTTAATTTTGTGAAAAATGCCATTTGTGTGCCGTTATATGGCTGTGTGGCATGTTGATAAGATATATTCACTTTAATTCAGATTATAAATGTCACTAACCATGAAATCAATGCTTGCTTTGATGATGGGAGCCGTGTCTGTGTGCTCGTTGGCTCAGGGACTGCCATTAAAGTCGCAATATTTGGAATATCCCGATAATGAACCTGCGCCTTGTTTCCCTCTTCCATCGGATCGCCAGCTTAAATGGCAGGAGTTGGAGTTTTATGCCTTTTTCCATTATGGAATGAACACATACACTGATAAAGAGTGGGGATTTGGGGATGAGAATCCGTCTACTTTTGCTCCGACAAAGGCTCCGAATCCACGACAGTGGCTTGAGGCTGTAAAGATGGCGGGTATGAGAGGTGGTATAGCTGTTGTGAAGCACCATGATGGATTCTGTCTGTGGCCTACAGCTACTACGGATCATAATTGCACGAACAGTTCCAACAAGTATGCCAAGGCTACCAATATACCGCGTGATTTTGCTAAAGCGGCACGTGATTTGGACATGAAATACGGCTTCTATGTGTCTCCGTGGGATCGCAATAGCGCTCTTTATGGCACTGACAAGTATGTGAAAGATGTGTTCATGAAGCAGTGTGATGAATTGGCTCAGTTCGGTTCCGACCAGTTTGAAATGTGGTTTGACGGAGCTAATGGCGGTGATGGTTACTATGGTGGAGCCAACACTACACGTAGTGTGGATGCATCCACTTATTATGATATTCCCAACTTGCGCGATTATGTTCATTCTGTGGCTCCCGATTGTGTGATGTGGGGTGTTGGAGAGGAAGCCCGCTGGATAGGTAATGAATCAGGATTTGCCGGAGAAACCGATTGGAGCATGATGGACAGAGGTCACACATCAGAAGAGTCATCGCGCAATTGCGGTCAGGAAAACGGATGGATATGGCTTCCTGGTGAAAGTGATGCCAAGGCCACAGATTCAGGTTGGTTCTGGCATGCGACCCAGAAGGAGCTTAGTGGTGAGCGTCTGTTTCAAATGTATCTTGAAACAGTGGGACGAAATGCCAATCTAATTCTTAATGTTCCGCCTGATCAGGCAGGTGAGATTCCGGCCTCGTCGGTAAAGATGCTTAAGGATATGGGTAAACTGCTGAAAACACGTTTTGGAAAGGATCTTGCACTCAAAGCATCGTCGATCACAGCTACAGACACACGTGCGGCTGGTGCCAAACGAAACTATGAAGCCAAGAATATGATAGATGCAGATGCCGACACATATTGGGCTCCAAATGACAATGTCACATCTGCGTCTGTAACAATCAATTGGAATAAGGCGCAGGATATACATTATGTGGCAATACAAGAGTATATTGCCAAAGGTCAACGTGTGAAAGGTTTCAAAATAGAAACATCAATGGATGGCGAAAACTGGACTGTTCAGGCTCCTCAGATAGCACAGACCACAATCGGGTATAAACGTATCATTCCGCTCAATGGCAGCACTGCACAAAGCTATACTGAGCCGGTAAAAGCAAAATATTTGCGTGTGAGCATCACTGATAGCCGCGCTTGTCCGTTAATCAACAATATTTCTGTATTCTAAATCATATGAAACGATATATATTGACCGCGGCGGCAGTTGTGTTAGGCTGCTCCGCATATGACCAGTCCATATCTTTTGACACTCCTGACTACAAATTGGTGGGAGTTTACGATACTTGGGTGAAATCTCCGTTCCGCACTGGTGCTCTTGAACCGAATGTTGGAGTGGTGGAAAACCATTTGAAGGATTCAATCAACTCCTCGTCACATATTTTGGGGGTTCAGCGTTCGCGCTATGGCTCCAACACCTTTGGTGCTGAAATCATGCTTAATGAAGCCTGGCGAATAGGTTCGGAAGTACAATACGTACACGTGTTGCTTCACAAGCCTATAGAGAGTCGGGTGATGCTTATTGGGCTTGGTAACCGTGCTGACCGTTTGGGTCAATCACCAAGAGTGGAGCAGTTTTGGGTGTATCCGGTTAATGATGTGCCTGCAGGGGAATGGATTGATGCTGTATTTCCGGTAAAGGCCAATGACGGTGTGGATATTTATTCTCTTGTTGTGGCTCCTGATGTGAGATCCGATTGCCGTGAAGATTTTGTGGCATACATTGACAATATTGAAATCAACTCAGACCGTACCCCACGAACCGGAATAGGGGATTACCCAATCAATCTTCCCGGTCAGACAATGATTATGCGTTACGACCGCCGTTTGCGCCATGTGAGCCTTGACGGCGACACTGTGCCGGTACACACTGTGCGCGATGCTCTTGTGCCGCTATACATATCATTGCTTGACAATCCGTTGCAAGTAGTGCCGGGACAAACGGTTAAGCCCGGATTGGATTACAACGGCACATGGATGCACTCTTATGTGTATCTTGACAAGAATAATGACGGCACTTTCTCGTCTGACGAATTGATGACATATACTCCCAAGGTGAATAATGCCGACAGCCCATGTAATCCGCCGGCATTTACTGTTCCGTCCGACATTACTCCCGGTATCTATCGCATGCGGTATAAAGTGGATTGGGACAACAATGATCCTGGTGGTGATTCCGAATCTATTGTCAAAAACGGAGGCTCTATTGTGGATGTGCTGCTCAATGTTCATGCTTCAGAAGTAACAGTCAACAACGACAACCGCAACGGAGAAGTTCTTACTGCCGACGGCCGTAGTTTGGACAATATTAAAGTGCCTTTTGGCAAGGATTTGAAGGTGAAGATGGTGCCGAGCAATGGTTTTACATACTCAGGTGTTAAAGTTCGTCATGGTTACAATTTGAATGGTGAGCCTAAAGTGCATTCCAATCCTCAGTACCGTGAAGAGATTATCCCGGCATCGGCATTCGCTTCCGATCATACAGTAACAATTCCCGCTTCAATGGTTGACGGAAATCTACTCATTGAAGGTCTTTTCATCAGCAATAATAAATAGTACTCACTAAATAAGCAAAGAAAAGGTTATGACGCTATAGCGCCATAACCTTTTCTTTTTAACACGCTCTTGAACCGTAATGTATTAGGGATACCTATTGTGCATCTTATGTTAAACATAAGCATGCTTGACATAAAAAACAACGGAGGCTGTTGCGGCCTCCGTTGTTTTTAGTCGTATCAGAATGGTTATTTACCTCCTGGGATGGGTAGATCCTTAGAAGGATGAATATTGGTGTCAAGACCGCGGTTGCGCAGTAATGCGTCAACTTGAGGTTCGCGACCACGGAATTTCACATAGAGCTCCATCGGGTCGGACGAACCGCCGGCTTCAAGCACGTTAGCTTTGAACGAAGCTGCTGTAGCCGGATCAAATATGCCGTTTTCTTTGAAATGTTCAAAACCATCGGCATCAAGCACCTCTGCCCACAGATAAGTGTAGTATCCGGAGGCATAACCATCACTGCCAAACACATGGCGGAAATATGGGCTACGGTAGCGGAATGTGATTTCCTTTGGCATGCCGAGCTGTTGTGCCACGTTGGCCTCAAATGCGGCTACATCCACATTATCAGCATCGGTGATTTTGCCATATTGAAGGTCAAGAAGAGCTGCGCCTACAAGTTCAGTTGTAGTGAATCCCTGATTATGAGTTGATGCGGCCAATAATTTTGTTATCAGTGAATCAGGAATAGCTTCACCAGTCTGATAGTGGCGGGCATATGACTTGAGCATTTCAGGTTCCATGGCCCAGTGTTCATGAATTTGCGATGGAAGCTCTACGAAGTCACGATCCACATTTGTGCCTGCTTGGCTGCGTAGATGTGCTTTGGTGAGCATGCCGTGAAGTCCGTGGCCAAACTCGTGAAACATTGTTTCCACTTCGTCCAAAGTTAGTAATGATGGAGTATCACCTGCCGGTTTGGTGAAGTTGCCCACATTGTATACTATAGGGCGCTGAGATTTGCCGTCGGGATCAACGAAGGCTCCCTGGAATTCACTCATCCATGCACCTTGGCGTTTGGATGCACGAGGGAAGTAGTCGGTCATGAACACAGCTATATGTTCACCGGTTTTTTCATCCTTCATGTCGTACACTTTTACTTCAGGATTGTATTTGGGAGCGTCGGGAAGTTCGGTAAATGTTACACCATAGAGTTTTTTTGCCATATCAAAAATACCTTGGCGAACATTGTCAAGTGAAAAATATGCTCGTACCTGATCTTCGTTGATATTATATTTGTCAAGTCTGAGTTTCTCAGCGTAGTAATAGTAGTCCCAAGGCTGAATTGTGATATTGTCACCACGGCGATTGGCGAGTTGCTGCATTTCTTTGACCTCCTCGTTGGCACGTTTTACAGCCGGATGCCAAATCTTGAGCAGGAGATTTTCTGCATTATCCACAGTTTTCGCCATCACATTGTCGGTCTGATAAGCTGCATAGTTTTCAAACCCAAGTAGTTTGGCTTTTTCGGCACGAGCCTTGAGAATTGATTTTATCACAGGCTTGTTGTCATTTTTGCCTTGTGATGCAAGTGAGGTGTAGCCCTCATACATTTTTTGACGCAAATCGCGATTGTCGGCATATTGGAGCACCGGCAAACGGCTTGGAGCATGGAGAGTGAACACCCACTTGCCTTTGAGTCCGCGAGCTGCTGCTTCCTCTGCGGCCATAGCTATGTTGCCGGCAGGTATGCCTGAGAGCTGATTGGCATTATCAATGACGATGGTAAACGCATTGGTGTCGTCAAGAAGATTTTTGTTGAACTTAAGAAAAAGATCAGTAAGTTCAGTGTTGATTTGCATAAGTTTCTTTTTGTCGGCATCGTTCAGCAATGCGCCGCAGCGAACAAACTGTTTGTAGGTCTGTTCTACGGCACGAAGCTGAGAAGCTGAGAGATTAAGCTCCTTACGACGATCATACACCTGCTTCACTTTGTTGAAAAGCATCGGGTTCATCATTATTTCATCGCTGGCCTGAGAATAAAGAGGCATTATTTTTTCAGCGAGAGCTTCCATTTCGGGAGATGAGTCAGTTTCGTTGAGAGAACTGAACACAAGCATTACTTTGTTCAGCAACTCTCCGCTCTGTTCCAATGCAAGTATGGTGTTGTCAAAGTCAGGTACCGCTCTGTTTCGTATTATGGCTTGGATTTCCTGATTACGCTCCTTGATGCCTTGTTCAAATGCAGGCATGTAGTCGGCATATGTTATAGACTCAAACGGCGGAATGTTATAAACCGTGTTGTAGGGCTGCAAAAATGGATTGGTGTCTGCTGCCATAGCTTGAAATGATGTAGCTGCCGACAGCGCCAAGACTGCCGTAGCGGGAATTATTGATATATTCATTTTTAAGAAATGTGGATTGACAAAAATAGAGCTGTAAAATTAATATTATTTCACTGAATATGCAAATCCGGTGTGGTGGAGAATGTGCCAACAACCGGATAATGATCGCTGAACCCATTGGCTCTCACCTTAACTTTCAGTGGAGAGACTCCTCTATAT
>CAMWXV010000016.1 GCA_947178305.1 uncultured Porphyromonadaceae bacterium
CGTCACCGATCGACCCAACGGTGTATATCATGTCAACGCTGTTATCAACGGCCGTGCAGTCCGTCTCACCACTGCGCCACGTCCGTCTTCCGAATGCGCTTCGCAAATCAAGGTTACTCCGGCAGGTGACGGCTTTGACATCACATGCAACACCGACGACTGTCTTCCCGAAGAGGACAACTATATTGACCTTCTGCTGAGAATTGACGGCAATAAATATACTGCCAGAATCCAACTGAAAGTTGAATAATTACGATAAAACCAATTTAATCACTTAAAAAACATAATTATGAAAAAAATCTTAATGCTGCTTGTGGCTTTTTGTCTTATGGTTCCCGCAGTTGATGCCATATCAAGCAAAGAACTTGAAAAGTTACGTAAAAAAGAATTGAACGAAAAGAAAAAAGAGTTCAAGAAACAAGGTCGCGAACTGCTCGGCTCGTCACGTTCGCTTGAGGTGATGCTTGCCACTCACTACGCCAAATTGGATGAACTTGGCGAAAGTGGACAGGAAGTTAGCGGCGTGGCCACAAAAGTTAAATCCAAGAACGTAGGCCGTCAAATGGCTTATAGCAATGCTTGTCTTTCATATGCGCAGCAGGCCAACGGACAGCTCAAGGCTCGCATGGTGGGCGATGTGTCTGCCAACGCCGCCAACACCGACGCTGAAATGGACAGCTTCTACTCCGCCTACGAGCGCCATGTGGAAAAAGAAATGAACGGCGAACTCAAAGAAAGTTTCTGCACCATCCGCACCAACCCCGATGGCACATACGAAATAGAATCTTTCTGCATCGTAAACGAGGATGCTGCTTCCAAAGCCCGCGTAAGAGCTTTTGAGAATGCCATGAAAGAAAGCCAGGCCGCTCAAAAGCACGCACAGTCCATCTCCGACTTCGTTAACGAAAGAGTTGAATAATACACCCATTCTTCTCTCACTCACTAATTCAATAATTATATGAATCAGGCGAAACTGGTAATTTTATCTATAGCATTGGCGGCAACTGTTGTGTCCGCCAATGCTCAATCTTTCTCTGCTTCCAAGCAGGATTTTGATGAATTTCGTAAAGGTCTCCTCAACGATTATTCGTCTTTCCGAAAAGGCATCCTTGAGGATTACGACAAGTTCCTTGATGGTGCATGGTCCAACTATCGCCAGTTCAAAGGCGAGAAGCGAAATCCGGCTCCTAAACCCAAAACAATACCTTCTGTTGAAGATATGCCCGCCAAGCCTTCGCCTCAGCCGTTGCCTGATCCGGAGCCTCCTGTGGCTCAGAACACACCCTCTCCCACCCCTGACAACAAACCTGTGGCGGATACCTCCGTTCCTAAAAAGACACCATCCCCCCGCCCCACTTTGTTGCCCAAGATTCCCTCTCCCAAACCTAAACCCGCCACTCCTGTTGCCAAGCCTGCCGCCCCCAAGGCCAAACCGGTACCTTCCACACCGGCTCCGTCGCAAGAACCGGCAAAGCAGCCCGCAGCGCCAGATCCTACACCTGCAGCACCTTCCACTCCGGTGCCAACTCCTAAACCGACTCCTGTGCCCGCCGATGAACCTGCCGGCAACAGATTGAAAGTGAAGTTCTATGATGTGGATATGATGGTGCCTGACTATGACTATCAGATAGCGGCCACGGCCAACCAAAAAACTTATGCCGACCAATGGCGTCAGCTGACCAAAAACAAAGTGGCCGAAAATGTGGTGCCCGGTTTGGAAGCCACAGCAAAAAAATATGGTTTGAACGATTATCTTAAATTCATTTTGGTACACAATTATGCCGATGCCAAATTCCCCAACGCCAATAGCGCGTCTCGTTTGTCATTGACACACTACCTTATGGCCAATATGGGCTACGACATAAGGTTGGCCGCTTTGGACAATGGCACCGCCGCCCTGCTCGTGCCTTTTGAGCAGTTTGTCTACGCGCGTCCCTACATGAAGATTGACAACAAGCAGTATTATGTGTTTTGTGAGGATTTTGACAAAATTCCCGAAGGCAATCTGTATATCTCCACCTGCACCCTCCCTAAGGATGCCGACACCGGCCACAGATTGGATCTTACTCTTTCAGAACTCAAGCTGCCCGAAAAATCTAAGACTTTCAATATTGAATATAATGGCATGAAGATTCAGGGCAATCTGAATGCCAACATATTCCCGGTTCTGTATCGCTATCCGCAAATGCCCATGAGCGGCTATGCGGTATCTCAGGTCTGTCCATCTCTCCGCGCCGATATAGTGGCTCAGATGAAACGGAATCTTGCCGGATTGTCGCAAACCGAAGCGGTCAACAAGCTGTTGCAATTCGTTCAATCAGGATTTGAGTATGCCACTGACGATGATTTTCATGGTTTTGAAAAACCGTATTTTATGGAAGAGATACTCTATTATCCCAAATGCGATTGCGAGGATCGTGCCATATTCTACACCTATTTGCTTTGGAACGTGCTCGGTGTTGAGAACCATATCCTTAACTATCCCGGTCATGAGAGCGCGGCAGTGTTGTTGAACGACAACATTAAAGGCACATCCTACACCCACAATGGCAAGCGCTTCCTTATCTCCGACCCCACATACATAGGTTCGGTAACAGGTATGTGTATGCCCATGTTTGAATCCACGGCTCCGAAAATTGACCACATCTATTCCAAGTAAGCAAGCTAAAACCTTGGCAGGAACACCGGTTTGTCATCAGGAGTGATGGTCGGTTTGGACAAAGTGGAAATAACGTACAGTCCTATGGCACGTGTCATAAGAATGTCATCATGACACCCTTGTCGCGCACCGTAGGCTCCGTTCGCCTTTTTCTCATATGATGCCAGCTCATTGAGAGCCATCTCGTCACGTTCCACATACCCCGCGTCTCTCACCATACCGAGCATATTGTCGATTATCAGAGCCTTGGTAGAGCGGTTGGTGTGGAATCCCACACGAGTGGTCTCATGTTGGGTCAGTGTGTCAAGCGAGCGGCGCACATAGGTGTCACGATAGTTCTGTGCCAGCACTTCAAGAATCATTCCCGCATCCGATTCTTCGGTTTCCAGGGTGTTGCTCTCCACCACCAGTAGCGCGTTGCCATACCATTTGGCTATGGCGGCAGCTTTCCATGCCAGCAGATCGTGATAGGTATGCCCGCGCCATTGAGCCACAACCTTTGGTCGTGGTAGCGGAGAACCGTCAATCCCGAGGCGGTCTATAACCACTATTACACTCCAGTCGGCATTATCACTGCGGCCGCCTACATCCACCGCCACCACATATTTGTGACGCAGATTGCTTTGAGTAGGGCGCTCCCATATGAGCAGTGAACCGTTGGACGCTGGCCGAAACCGTATGTTTTTCAGCGCGCCGGGTCCTTTTGATTCGTCACCACCCACATCGCCCCTCTCCTTGGGTTTGCAGCATCCTGGGCGGAGCTGTTCTATGCTTTCTGTGTCAAACACGGTGTTTATTAGCGAATTGAAAGCCTCTATGTCTGTGGTCGGAAACTCGGCGTTCATTCTTTGGTCAGAATCCATCTCAAGCCGCTTCCGGTGATACCATAGTATCTGCTCCAAAGTCAGTCCCAGCTCCCACAGTTTCTTTTCATATTTGGTTAGACTGCTCAGCATATAGTCAATGTTTTTCACCTCCGTTTGATACATCTCGTTCTCGTACCACGCCACGAACACCGGTTTGAATGCCACCTCGCCGCTTTTGGCCTTGAGCCATAGATTGTGAAAATAGTTGCCCACTCCATTGGCGGTGCTCTCCATCACCACCACCGTCTCGGCCACAGTAGGCACGCATCCGCACACGCTCTGCACCACCATCTCGGGTTTCACCATCGGAGAATCAGGCCAGTACGCCACCTCACTCAGATGAGCCATGGAGTAGTCCATACCCCTCACGCTGTCAGGCCGCCATGCCGACGCTATGGCCACACGGCAGTTGCGGTCGGGAATCACACGTATGCTTGTACTTCCTTCATACACTTTAAGTTTCGGATCGCTTTCCCCTTGCCACCATTCGCGCGGATACTCGCTCAGCAGGGTTGAGAACATACCTCTCAATGTTGCCGAAATATCACTCGCATTGGCACATATCAGTGAGTGCCATTGATGTTTGCGGCAGCACTGAATCCACGCCATATACATCTGTACCAAAGTGCTTCCGCCCCATTGTCTCGCTTTTAGCAGTATTATTCTCACCGGCTCGCCGGCTGTGCGTTGTTGCTCCAGCTGTGCCAGCAGATGCCTTTGCGGGGCATTGAGCACCAAAGGTACCATGCAACCCTTTATTTTGTGGCGTACGCGCACGCAAGTGGCCGCCCAAAACTCAAAGTCGTGTCTGTGACGTAGCTTCACCCAGCTCGCCTCGTCCATATCCTTGCTGTACTCCTCGTCCTCCCTCATGCTTTTGGGCACCATTACAATCATTCCGCTCACCGGATGTCGCACCGGAAAGCGCGGACCCACGCACCCCATCCCTCCTATTGGGTCATATGTCAGTTTGCGTTTGAGTGTTGCCACTCGCTTGGCGTTTTCTGCTAAAAGATCCTCCCTGCTGAGTTCATCAATCATCATAACCGTCAGTTTTTGGACGCAAAAATAGCGCCGGCCTCACCAACGGCGAATGACAAACCTATCGCATCGTCACAGCCATGCCGTCACACGCTCTCTTATGGCCACCGAATTTGATAGTATCTTTAAAAACTCCTGCATTGACCGTTTGTGATACGATCCTTTCAGGGTGTGCACACATCCGTCCATACCATTGTCAGGCAAATCCAGCGGTATCGCTTTCACGCCGTTTTCATTGTGTATGGAAGCCTCGGCGAGCACAGTAGCCAGATGGTTGCACCTTATAAGCGATAGAAGAATGTTTGGCTCGTTTAGTTCTGCGCGCACTTTCAGCTGGCATGGGTATCTCTCAATAATCTTGTCAAGGGCATTACGAGCCTGAAGCCCGCGTGCCGGAAGAGCTAATTCGTATGCCGATAGTTCCTCCAGACTCACCTTATGCCTGTTGGCAAGCGAATGCATATCGCCTGTAATTACAGCCAGATACGTTTGAAATAGCACATGGCTCACCACATCCGGTATCGGTTCCGATGGACGGAAAGCAAACGCGAAATCCACCACACGGTTGCGGAGCATCTCCATAAGTTCCGACATCGGACGGTAAAAAATGTTGAGCTTCACTTTGGGATACTTCTTCATGAAAGTTACCAAAGTTTCTGTTAGTATGGGGCCGAAAGAGTAAGTGACACCGATGTTGAGCGTACCGCATAGCAGCTGTTTCATATCCTCCACCCTTGTACGGCACAGCTCGGCATTGCTCAGAGTGGCGCGTGCATATGGAAGCAGTTCTTCACCGGCTTCTGTAAGGGTCACACTTCTGCTTGTGCGCAGAAGCAATTGGGTGTCAAGTTCTTGTTCAAGTTGTTTGATTTGTTGTGACAATGTGCTTTGTGTCACGAAAAGAGCCTTGGCCGCCTCCGAGAAATTAAGGGTTTCGGCAAGCCTCACAAAGTAGCGTAATTGTCGTAGTTCCATACTGGTGCAAATTTACTATCTTGTTGCTGAAAACGATCGTTTTTTCATCAAAAACATTGGCAGAGTACCGCCAAGAGTCAAGGCAAGTAATATAAACAGGCAAGTGAGCGCGTTCGATGCCATGAGACCGAAGTAATGCATGAACTCTGTGTCGGCACCGTGCCACACACACAACGTCAAGGCTCCGAAGCTCCTGTAGGCGTATATGCCCGGGATCATTGGTAGCAATGAGGGGTATAGAAAAGTGTCGGCCGGTACCCTTCCCTTGTGGCTCAATTCTACGGCCATCCACCCTATTAGCAAAGCACCGCACAAAGTGGCTGCCACTATATGCACATGCAGCAGAGAGATAAGCACCCAGCGCAAAGAATGTCCGGCGGCTGCAATCATAGCACAGTATATGTATGCGCGTCGCGGTGGGTTGCTTATTGCCGAAAAACCGATAGCTGCTATTGATGCAAACAATGCATCCTCAAAAAAATTTATCCACATACAGCAATATTAAAACATATTTTGATTCATTACGAGCATCCCGGCACCCAGTCCCAGCGACATGCAGCAAGTAAAAATCAGCGCATTTGCCAGGCGTGTGAGGCTGCATATGTAATGCTGTTGAAGCATGTCGCAAAACGAATTTATAAACCCTATGCCCGGAACCAGATACAGTACACCGGTGCCTAAGGCTATACCTGGTGTCGTTCCGAGACCAAACAGGCTGTCGCTTGCAGCTATCACAGTACTTACAAAAGAGGCCATTATCGCCATTAATCGCACATCGATATGATGTTCCGTACACAACAGTTTCACGAGATATCCGGCCAGTGTGGCCACTGCCACCACAGCCATAGCCACCATGTCTCCTCCGAACAGACGGCAGAACGAAGCGTTGGCACATGGAACCAACAGCAGAAGTACATGCGTGTCAGTGCCTTTTGACATAGAAATCCGTTCCAGTTCACGTTGAGCCTGTTCCATGTTCACCTCACCGTCGGCCATACGCCAGCTCAGTCTGCTCAGTCGGGTGTTTACGGCAAAACTCACGGCACCGTGTCCCGCCGGAGTATTAATGCTGCACACATCCGTTCCATCCAATTTGCTCACTGTCATTATTATATGTCTTGGCAATATCGTCATGTCGGCCTTCACGCCAAGCGATTTGGCTATGCGCTCCACATTCCGCTCCATCCGTATGCAAGTGGCACCGCAGCTATAAAGCATAGACGTGTATCGCGCCAGAAAAGCGGCAGCCTTGTTGGGAGTGACACTACAGGTCGTCATCATACTCCTCATAGTTATAGTCACTTTTTATTATCCTGTCACCCGGCACATAGATTTCCTCCCATTCGCTGCCAAACTCTATCAAACTGTGACGGTTACGATGGCTACGGACTCTGTAGCGATGAATCCAAGTGATAAACACGCGATGACAAAGCAGTATCACAGTTACCGCTGCTACTGTGGCGAAAAACACCAAAGGAATGTTTGTAATCATAATACATCTGTTTTTGTGCCGCGAAGTAACAAACTTCCCCTCACCCCGAGCCTCGCTTTCTAACGGTTCTTTCTATAGCAGCAAACACCCATCCTCAAAAATTTCATTATTTGAAATATAATTTGTAAATTTGCAATATTCAAATGCCCATTGATAATGAGAATAATTGCAGAAAGAACCATTCGTGAATATTACGAAAAGAATCCTCAGTCAAAAATAGCATTGGAGGACTGGGTGGCTACAGTAAAGAAAGCCCAATGGCATTGTTTTGCAGATATTAAATCCACATTTAATTCTGTGGACTATATTGGAAATCAGCACTATGTTTTTAATATCAAAGGCAATGATTATAGAATGGTTGTTGTTATAAAGTTTGTGCCGCAATTTGTTCTCATTCGCTTTATAGGAACACATAAGGAATATGATAGAATTGATTGTTCAACTATATAATTGTTAGAATATGACCAAGATAGAAAATGAAATGCAGTATCAGGTTACTCTAAAACGAGTGGAAGAGCTTATGCTCGGACTGCCTGAAGATACTCCGGCAGACGATCCGCGTATGGTTGAACTCACACTACTTGGAAATTTGGTGGCGGATTATGATGAAGAGCATTATCCTATTGGCAAACCATCTTTGGTGGATGTGATAAAGCTCCGTATGTACGAAATGGGTCTTAATCAGGTTGCTTTGTCAAAAATTATTGGTGTTAATCCGTCTCGGGTTTGCGAATACCTTTCCGGAAAGAGAGAGCCAACGCTTCATCAGGCTCGCGCAATTAGTCAGAAATTAAATATTGACCCGGCCATAGTTCTTGGAGTATAGCTTTGTGTTTTGAAAATTTACATATTTTATAAGCGCAATTGCTGAAAAAGCAATACCTTTGCAACTTGGTGCGTTGCGCCTTGAATGTGTAAATTTAGTCAGAACATGAAACGATACAACCTTATCAACAACATTCTCGGATGGTTCTGCTTCTTGGTGGCTGCCGTGAGCTATCTGCTCACCGTTGAGCCTACAGCAAGCTTTTGGGACTGTCCCGAGTTCATTCTGCAAGCTTTTAAACTTGAAGTCGGTCACCCGCCGGGCAACCCCATTTTCATGCTCGCTGCAAGGTTCTTTGTCAACTTTGCCGGAGGAGACATATCCAAGGTTGCGCTGATGGTCAACTCTATGTCGGCTCTTCTCAGTGCCGCCACCATCCTGCTGTTGTTCTGGACTATAACGCACTTGGTGCGCAGGTTGGTGATAAAAGACGATGCCACAACAGTGTCACCGCTCAAAATGTTGGTGATTTTTGCCAGTGGCCTGTGCGGAGCCATGATGTACGCATGGAGCGACACCTTTTGGTTCTCGGCCGTTGAAGGCGAGGTTTATGCATTCTCCTCATTTTGCACCGCCCTCGTGTTCTGGCTCATACTCAAATGGGAAAACCGTGCCGATAAGCCACATAGCGATAAATATCTGATACTCATAGCATATATCATCGGCATAAGCATAGGTGTACACCTGCTCAATCTGCTCTGTATCCCTGCCATAGTATTGGTGAT
Source organism: uncultured Porphyromonadaceae bacterium (assembly GCA_947178305.1). Lineage (GTDB taxonomy): Bacteria > Bacteroidota > Bacteroidia > Bacteroidales > Muribaculaceae > Paramuribaculum. The sequence continues at coordinate 8,585 of CAMWXV010000016.1, forward strand.
ATACTATCGCAAATGGGCCAATACCACAGCTGTAGGATCTCTGATAGCTCTTGGGGTGTCATTTGTCATAGTAGGACTTATTCTCTACGGTCTTGTGCCCGGATTCATTGAGGTGTCGCAAGGATTTGAACTCTTTTGCGTCAACACTCTTGGCATGAGCTTCAATATGGGAGTACTCATCTACTCCATCCTTTTGGTAGCCTGCTTGATATGGTGTATCCGTTGTCTGTACCGTCAGAGCAACCCCATGGCCATACGCATATCATTCTTGCTCAGCGTCATACTCTCCGGTATCCCATTTATCGGCGATAGCGCTTGGCTGCCTTGTGTTATCATAATCGCGCTTGCGGCTTATCTTTGGATGGCCAAGAAACTGCCGGTACGCATTCTCAATATCGCGGCCATAAGCATCTTGGTCATATTCGCAGGTTACTCTTCATATGCACTGTTGCTTATCCGTTCATCGGCGCATCCGCCCATGAATCAGAACGCACCTGACAACGTGTTTGCACTTTCCTCATATCTCAACCGTGAGCAGTATGGCGAACGCCCGCTCTTCTATGGCGAGACACTCAATTCCGGTATAGTATACCAAGTGGCATCCGACGACTCCACCACACCCCTTTCCACAGAAGGCAAGGAGCTGTATGCCAAGCAGGTTAAAACACAGCCCGGAGAAAGCGACAAATACATTATGACCGGCCGTAAAAAGAAATATGTGATGACTCCTGAGCTCAACATGATACTTCCGCGCATATATAGCGGCGAGCATCAGACAGCCTATGCCGATTGGCTTGGCGAGCCGGGTGGACGCGTCATCGGAGCGCCGGTATCTGCCACTGAATATGTGGATGCTGAGGGCAACAAACTTCAGTCCTCTACCAAAATACGCCCCACTTTCGGCGAGAATATGCGGTTTCTTATCGGCTATCAGCTCAATCACATGTATTGGCGATACTTTATGTGGAACTTTGCCGGCCGTCAGAATGATATTCAGGGCAATGGTGCCGTCAACCAAGGCAACTGGATTAGCGGTATACCCTTTATTGACAATACCCGCCTCGGCGACCAAAGCCTCCTCCCCTACGACCAGGGCGAAGGAAATGCCGGACACAACGTGTTCTATATGCTCCCGCTCATCCTCGGCATAATCGGCCTCGGATGGCAGGCTTTCACCTCCAAGCGTGGCATAGAGCAATTTTGGGTTGTATTCTTCCTCTTCTTCATGACCGGTATAGCCATTGTGCTTTACCTTAACCAGACTCCCACACAGCCACGTGAGCGAGACTATGCCTTTGCCGGTTCGTTCTATGCCTATGCCATTTGGGTAGGAATGGGTGTTGCCGGTTTATGGCGTCTCGGAGTGATGTTGCTGCGCAACAAAAAGACAGCTTGCGCAGCCGATACCGATGCTGTTGCTGAGCCTTGCGACTCATGCAAGCGCAAATCCATGATTTGTGCTCTGGTGGCATCTGTTATTGGCGTGATAGTACCCTTGCAGGTTGTGTCTCAGACATGGGACGACCACGACCGTTCAGGACGATTCACAACTCGCGATTTTGGAAACAACTATCTTGAATCGCTTGACGAAAATGCCATAATATTCACCAACGGTGACAACGACACATTCCCCTTGTGGTATGCACAGGAAGTTGAAGGTCGCCGCACAGATGTCAAGGTGGTCAACCTCTCATATCTTACCACCGACTGGTATGTGGATCAGATTCGCCGACCCAGCTACGAGGCCCCTGGCATAGATATGCAGGCCAAGCCGCAGGACTACGCCTACGACCGCTTGCAGTTTGCCTACATCATTCAGCCCGACACCACGCCCACCGATGCCCGCCAAAGCCTGCGTGAACTTTATGCTCCCGAGGCGCGTCAGAACTCTTGGGGTGTGCCCATACTCAAACATCCTGTGATGTACATACCTGTTGACGAACAAGCCGCAGTGGCAAGTGGCCGTGTTAGCATTGCTGATTCGGCTCGTATTCAGCCGGCATTGCTCCTTGACATGACTCGTCAGCCTGAGCGCGGACTCCGTTTGAGCCAGATTATCGGCCTTGATATGATAGCTACATCTGTGGCCAACGGATGGAACCGCCCCATATACTTTGCCATGACCGTACCCGACCAGTATTATATGGGTCTTACCCCGTATCTGCGCAACACCGGTCTTGCCTATGAGGTGACACCGCTTTATAACCCCGCTCAGGCCACAGCCATCAACACCGACAAGATGTATCGCAATGTCACCGAACGCTTTGCTTGGGGTGGGCTTGACAAAGTTACCAAGCCTGGACAGGTATATCTTGACGAAACGGTGCGTCGCATGGTTACCACTAACCGTTCTGCCATGCTTGACCTCGCCATTGCTCTTGTGCAGGAAGGTTACGGCACTCAGGTTAAGATTGACTCCCTGGCGCTTTCTGAGCAGCAGATTAAGGAGTTGACACAATACCGTGATGATCGCTATACCAAGGCTCGCAACGTGCTTGATCTCATACGCACCAAACTTCCGGTTGAAGCAATGCCATACGCCGTGCAGGTAGGGCAGCAGATAGCTGAGCAGTATGGTTCTCTCGGTGTTCTCACTGGCAATAAGGCCGACACCGAAACTGCCCTCAAGATGCTTCGTGACGAACTGGAGCGTTACGCTGGCAACGTGGTTTACTATCAGAGCCTCAATTCATGGCAGTATGCAACGCTTCCTCGAGCTGATATGTACATTGATCGCTATTATCTCATGGACTTGCTTCAGAGCTACATGAGCCTTGGTGGTGACTACGATGAAATCATGAAATGGCTTGGCGACCGAGGTGTTAACCTCGCGCGTCAACAGGCTTTCTTGCAGCAGCAACAGCAGTATCAGCAGTCTGAGCAAATGCCGCAGGAAATAGTGGAGGAATAAACCTGTAGCGTCATGTTTATAGAGCAGCCACCACTGCTGTATCGTCTGCTGTTTCCAGAAGCCACCTGGCGTATCAAGCATCGCAACCGTAAGGTGGTCTACCTCACATTTGACGATGGCCCCATTCCCGAGGTTACGCCATGGGTGCTGGATATACTTGACAAATACGCCATTAAAGCCACCTTTTTTATGGTGGGCGATAACGTGCGCCGTCATCCCGAGCTGCTTGAGGAAGTAAAGCGCCGAGGTCACTCCTATGGTAATCATACTATGCACCATCTTCAGGGCATGCACACAAGCCGCAGGCAATATATGCGCGACATCACACAGGCCGACGCTCTTATTGATAGCTCCCTGTTTCGTCCCCCGCACGGACTTATGCGCTGGAGTCAGGCCGCAGCCATAAAGCATCATTACAACATTATAATGTATGATCTTGTGACTCGCGACTACTCTCGCCGCCAAACACCCGACCATGTGTTGAAAAACGTGAAAAAATACGCCCGAAACGGTTCTATCATCGTGTTTCACGACTCCCTGAAAGCGCAAACCAATCTACGGGCCACTCTTGAACCCGCCATTTTGTGGCTCAAAGAGCAAGGGTATGAATTCCAGCCGCTCACAATGCTCTGACAGCCTGAAGCAGCTGTTGATGGCACATGGCGCAAGCCGTGTGGCCATAGCCTCCGTTGCGCCGGTCAGCGATTGGGCGCAACGTATCTATGACCGTTGGCTTGCCTCGGGAAGACATGCCGCCATGGGCTATCTTGAAAACTATCCCGACATACGCTCCAACCCCGCATTGCTTATGCCCGGAGCCAAGAGCATAATATGTTGCGCATTCACCTTTCATCCGGCACCCGAAGGCATGTCTGCACATATTGCCGCCTATGCACTCGGCACCGACTATCATCTTGTCGTCCGCGAGCGTTTGGAAGCGGCCGCATCTCGCATCCGTGACCTCTATGGAGGCGAAACACGCGTCTGTGTCGACACAGCCCCATTGCGCGAGCGTTATTGGGCCATGCAGTCCGGACTTGGATTCATAGGGATTAACAACTACCTCATAATCCCCGCAATAGGCAGTTATCTGTTTTTAGGAGAAATAATATCCACGGTATCATTTCCGGCCGACAAACCGTTGAACAGCGATTGTGGACGATGTGGACGATGCGTCAAAGCCTGTCCCACAGGGGCCTTGCACCCCGACGGAAGCGTGGATGCACGCAAATGCCTCTCCTACCTCACCATTGAGCATCGCGGCGACTTCCCTCCGGGCACCGACCTTCATGGTACCCTCTACGGATGCGACATATGCGCGGCAGTATGCCCCCACAACGCCCATGCCGCCCACAATGAAGTTCTCCCCGAGCTACTCCCCCGCCCCGCTCTGCTGACACTCACCCACGAAGAGTGCCGAAACATGACCCAGCAGCAATTTTCCACCCTTTTTCGCCACAGCGCCATCAAGCGCACCAAACTCGCCGGCCTCATCCGCAATGCCACTCACCTCCCTTGATCATGTTTGTTTCTTATATGAAATTGAATTATATTTGAACAAGTTTTCAGCTTCAATCCAACGATGAGAATCAATATTAGAAATATTCGTGATGAAATACAATTAAGCCAATCGCAATTTTCTGAAATTGTGGGTATTCCGCAATGCAGATTATCAGAATTGGAGTTGCAAAAGGAAACCCCTACAACTGATGAATTTGATAGAATAAAGAAAGCGGCAAATGATGTTGTAAGCGGAGTTATTAAGCCAAGAACAAAAAAAAGGATCTCAAAGCAGGTTTTTAGCACCTCTATAGTAAATACAAATCCGCGTAGAAGTTATCAGAAGACCACACGCAATGATGAATACATTGCGTTACTTGAATGGCTTGAGTCCAAGGTCTCGGAAAACAATGAATCCGGGCCTGTGGCTGTCTCTTTCTTTGCAGGGTGTGGAGGATTGTGCTATGGATTGAAAGCTGCCGGATTCAATATCGTGGCGGCAAATGAGCTTGTTGATAAATATAAAGCGGTTTATGAACTTAATTTTCCGAATATTGATTTCCTTTCCAACGATATTCGTGACATCTCCGACTCGGAAATTAAAAAATTACTTTTAAAATATCCCGACATTGATTTATTGGCCGGAGGCCCACCGTGTCAAGGGTTCAGTTTGGCAGGAAAAAGAGATGTGTTTGATGAACGTAACACACTTTTTCAGTACTATTTGCATCTGGCAGATATAATAAGACCCAAAATCATATTGATGGAGAATGTGCGGTTGCTGACAACAATGAAGGCTCCTGATGGTAACTTGGTGAAGGATATGATAATTGACACATTCAACACCATCGGTTACAATGGTGATTTTTATATTGTTAATGCCGCTGATTTTGGTGTGCCGCAAAATCGTGAACGTGTCTTTTTTGTCGGAGTGCGTAAAGACATAGGAGCGGCGCCTGAATCTTTATGCCCCATCTGTAATCATGATAACGACATATTGTCATCTTGTCGGTCTAAATTCTCATTCGGCGATGCCGTCTCGGATCTTGAATTTTTGGAAGCCGGGGAGCATAGCGCGCACGACCCTTACCACAAGGCCACTAACCATCCCGAGCATGTTGTTCGTTGGCTCTACGATGTGCCGCAAGGAAAAAGTGCGCACGATAACGAAACACCCCAAATGAGACCTCCATCAGGATATAACACCACATATAAACGCCAGGTATGGACTTTGCCCGGATGTACCGTAACCACCAATTTCACAATGATTTCAGGTAGTAATAATGTACATCCCATTGCTACTCGTGCGCTTACTGTCCGTGAGGCGTTAAGGTTGCAGTCATTTCCCGATTCGTTCAAACTTGTGGGTAATGCCGAAACTATTCGCACTGTAATTGGAAATGCGGTGCCTCCGTTGATGGCCTATCAAGTAGGCTTGCAGCTTGCCCAACGCTACAATTTGGCAAGCAAGTAGAAATACCCTGCTTTTAAATTGAATTGTAATTGTGTCGGATGCTGTTTTTGTCCGCCTCGTTGCATTTGAATCACACCGAATCTTGGGGCGTGATGACATATCTCAACAGGCTCCTTGTATCGTCCTTTCTTCACACGGTATTTGTCACAGTTGAACCCCATGTATTTGCGCGATAGCTCAAGAAACTCATCTATTGAAAAGATTGCTATCTCTTGTTGATTGACATTGTCAGCTTTCTTTGTTTTGTGAAATATTATTTGGGGTGGGAACGGATCGTTTGCATACCCTTTTTGCATAATCAGCCGTGTGATTGTGTCTTGATGTATGTGAAAGGCCGATTCCCATTCTTTAAGTCCTTTGTTGTCTGTTTCTTCCCAAAAATATCTTTCGGGGTTTGACATCCTGTTACTGCAATCCATATCGTCCAAGGGGCGATATCCGTTATCACCACAGAATTGGCGCATAGATTTCAGTGCATCGGTACTCAACTCTATGCCGTTTGTAGTTAGTAGGTTATAAAACGCAGATGCTGTAGTGAAAAATATTTGGGCATTTGTTGGTTTTGATGTGTTACATTGTTTCACGGACACACCTATGTTTATGCTTTTATCTCCCTTATAAAGTATTAATATAACGTCGCTCTTTGACGATTTTATTGGAATACCGTCTATTTCTATGTTTTTCATTCCGTGTTCAGATGTTGCAAGAATCCCGGTTGCATATGCTTCCACCTTGTCTACATAATCCCAATCCACGTATTTCAGCACTTTTTCAAGTAATATTATATGCGGTTGTCCGGTATTGATTATGCCCATTGTCACAATCGCGCTTTTATAAGGCATCGGCATCGCGTTCAGCCGATTAGTCAACTCTTCTTCATATCGGTGTCCTGTTTTACGGCCGATGGTGCCTGCATTTATTTGATTTTGCAGTTTTGGGTTGTTTGTACTTTGCATGATTATAACAGATCTTTAATATCCACATTCAGTCCCTCGGCAATCTTGTGAATGCTCACGAGTGTAGGGTTGCGTTCCGTTCGTTCCACCATCCCGATATATGTGCGATGTAACCCAGCCTTTTCGGCAAGTTTTTCTTGCGATAAACCTCGTATTTGTCTAATATGCTGCACCTTGTCAGCAAACCGCCTCAATATCTCCTTGTCTTCCATAAAGTTGTGCATACTATTGTGTGGATGATTATAGTGTGCAATATAACAACTTGTCAACATACTATAGTCTGTCACGAACGGATGTGACAATGACTGTTATCCCGGCTTTTTTTATGTGGTTTTATGAAAAATGCGTAATTTAGCGCATTATTTAATAATATGACTCAATAGCGTCATACTGTTTCAACATTGAAAATATATTATGGCAGATAAAAATATTCGCGTAGGGATAACCCAAGGCGACATTAACGGCGTTGGCTACGAGGTGATACTCAAAGCATTGGAGGATAACCGTATCCTTGAGCTTTGCACACCGGTAGTCTACGGCAGCGGCAAGATTGCCGCGTTCTACCGCAAGGCATCGGGCATGGCTCCCATCCAGTGGCATCAGTGCGACAGCGTGGCCGAATTGGCCGATGGCGACTACAATATGATTAACGTGGTGCCCGAAGACATCAAAGTGGAACCGGGAGTGGAGAGCAAGGCCGCCGGTGAAGCCGCCTTCGTGGCATTGGAACGTGCTGTTGCCGACCTCCGTGCCGGAAACATTGATGTGCTTGTCACAGCGCCTATAAGCAAAAAAGCCATCCAGAGCGAGCAGTTCACCTTCCCCGGTCACACCGAATATCTTGAATCCTCCCTTGGCGATGGTTCCCACGCCTTGATGATTCTCTGCTCCGATAATCTGCGTGTGGCACTCGTCACCACGCACACTCCGGTGGCTCAGCTGAGTGCCGCCATAACCAAGGAAGCCGTGCTTGAAAAGATTATGGCTCTTAATCTCAGCCTTGAAAAAGATTTTGGCATTGGGCACCCGCGCATAGCCGTGCTTGCGCTCAACCCTCACGCCGGCGAGCGCGGATTGCTTGGCAACGAAGAGCAGGAGCATATAATCCCCGCCATAGCCGAAGCGCAGGCTCAAAAAATACATAGCTACGGACCCTATGCGGCCGACGGCTTTTGGGGCAGCGGAGCCTATACTAAATTTGACGGCATACTCGCCATGTACCATGATCAGGGTCTTGCACCCTTCAAATCATTGGCCATGAATGCCGGGGTCAATTTCACCGCCGGTTTGGAATATGTGCGCACCTCACCCGACCATGGCACCGGTTTTGATATAGCCGGACAAGGCGTTGCCGATGCCGAGAGCATGAGGCAGGCCATATACACAGCCATAGACGTATGGCGCAGCCGCCGCGGATATGCCCGCGCCCATCGCAATCCTTTGCGCAAACAGTATCACGAGAAAAACAAGGCCGACAATGTGGTGCTTGACCTCACCAAAGACGAATAATCCTCTCTAAACCATTATTATTATGAACTATGCTATTATCGCAGCCGGCGAAGGCAGCCGATTGGTGCAGGAAGGCGTGCAGCTTCCCAAGCCATTGGTACAGCTCAACGGTCTCCCAATGATCAAGCGCCTCATTGACATATTCCTGCGTTGCAACGCCGAATCCATTTCCGTGATTGTCAACGAACAGATGACTCAAGTGCGTGAATACTTGGAAAAACTTGAGCTTCCGGTGCCATTGCATCTTATTGTCAAGTCCACCCCCAGCAGCATGCACAGCTTCTATGAGGTGAGCCGTAATTTCCGGTTTGGCAAATTCTGCCTCACAACTGTTGACACCATATTCCGTGAACCCGAATTTCGTCGTTATATAGAGGCTTTTGAAGCCGACGACAGCATGGACGGATATATGGCCGTAACAAGTTTCATTGACGATGAGAAACCACTTTACATAGATGTGGATTCCGATATGCGCATCACCGCGTTCCGCGATCAGCCATGGAACGGAGTCAAATACATCTCCGGAGGCATCTACGGGCTTACTGCACCGGCTCTTGAGGTGCTTGAGCGCTGCATGGAGCAAGGTGTGTCCAGAATGCGCAACTATCAGCGTGCTCTTGTTGAAAGTGGCCTTGCCCTTCGTGCATACACATTTGATAAAATCATAGATGTGGATCATGCCGGTGATATAGCCACCGCCGAGCAGTTCATAACCACACCCCAATAATAACTACTCACATAATGTCAGAAATCAAGATAGCGGGCATCATGCGCGCCGGCGCATATTCCCCCAACCATATAGGCAACGATGCCGCGATATTTAATCTTGTGGCCGAGCATCTCCGCAAGCGTGGATGTGAAGTCAACGTATATAGTGAAGAGCAATGGATGGCCGGTGCCGTATCCGAAAGCATCATTGTCAATATGTGCCGTGAGCAGCGCTCCATTGAGTTGCTTCAGAAAGCCGAAGATCAAGGGCGTCTTGTGATAAACTCGGGCTACGGCATAGAGAATTGCACCCGTGAGCGTATGACACGGATACTTCTCGGCTCCAATATTCCCTATCCCGAAAGCCTCATTGTCAACACCAACGAAGGTGTCAAGGACGCTCTTGCCAAAGCAGGATTTTCGGGAGCGTGGATTAAGCGCGGCGATTTCCACGCCATGCACAAGGAAGATGTGAGCTATGTGCGCCATCCCGAAGAAGCACAGGAAGTTCTTCAGGAGTATTTCCTGCGAGGCATCAAGCGTGCCGTCATAAATCGCCATCTTGTGGGCGACCTCATTAAGTTCTACGGTGTGCAGGGCACCCCGTTCTTCTGGTGGTTCTACCCCTATGATGAGGGACACAGCAAATACGGACTTGAGGCCATCAACGGCAAAAGCCGTGGCATTGAGTTCAGCAAAGAAAAAATGCAGGCTATATGCCAAAGTGCCAGTGAAGTGCTTGATGTCAAGATATATGGCGGTGACTGTATTGTGGATCCCGATGGCTCCATCCGCATCATTGACTTCAATGATTGGCCCAGTTTTGCCCCTTGTCGCACCGAAGCGGCTCCGCATATAGCCAAATGTATTCTCAACACCATCAAGGAACGCAAATGAGCACAAACCAACCACAGCAGCAAAGCGGCTATAAAGCCTCGCTGAAGTCCATGGACACCGAGGAGCACATTGACCTCGCCTTTTATCGCCCTATAGGCTACGCTTGGGCATGTTTGGCCAAGAAGCTCGGAGTCACTCCCAACGCCATAACCATCGCATCCATATTTCTTGGTGTAGGTGCCGGTGTGGCATTTTACTACAGCAACCTTTGGATTAACATTTTCGGCATGTTGCTTCTCATTTGGGCCAACTCGTTTGATAGTGCCGATGGCCAGCTGGCTCGTATGACCAAGCAATATTCCCGCATCGGGCGCATTTTGGACGGCCTGAGCGGCGATTTTTGGTTTGCAACAATATATGTGGCCATCTGTTTGCGCGAAAACACCACAAGCCCATTCTTCATGGAGCGTCCGTGGCTCATTTGGGTTATAGCCGTGATAACCGGTATCTGCCATGCCAAGCAGGCAGCCATGGCCGACTACTATCGTCAATTCCATCTCTATTTCCTCAAAGGCGAAGAAGGCAGTGAGCTTGAAAATGCCGCAGAGCTTAAGGAAAAACTCCGTACCATGCCGTGGAAGGGACATTTTTGGCAGAAACTCACCCTCACCACCTACACCAATTACACTGTGCAGCAAGAGGCTACGGCACCTGCCATGCAGCAATTGCGTCGCGAACTCAAATCCCGTTGGCCCAATGGCGTGATTCCTGCCGGTTTCCGCGAAGATTTCCGTCAGCGCAGTCTGCCGTTGATGAAATACACCAACATCCTGTCCTTCAACTGGCGCACCATTGCACTTTTTGCATCGTTGTTCCTGCAAATGCCGTGGCTGTATTTCGCATTTGAGCTTACAGTGCTCAACGGCCTGCTTGTTATGATGGTTATGCGTCATGAAAAAATCTGTCGTTATTTCACCACACAACTCAAAGATGGAAAATATTAAAGGTATAATATTTGATTACGGCGGAACCATTGACAGCCGTGGAGTGCATTGGAGCGAAGTCATATGGGATGGTTATATCGCAGCCGGAGTACCGGTTGACAAACCTCTGTTTCGTGATGCATACGTGTTTGCCGAGCGCGAACTCGCCCGCACACGCCACATCCTCCCCCACCACACCTTTGCCGACCTACTCCTTATCAAAATGCGCATAGAGCTTCAATGGCTTGCCGACCAAGGCCATTTGTCTGCCAATGCAGCCGAGCTTTGGGCGCAATCTGTGGCCGATTACTGCTATAATGCCGCACGTTCGTCCATAGCCGATGCACGACCTGTGCTTGATGCCTTGTTCGCCCGCTTTCCCATGGTGCTTGTATCCAATTTCTACGGCAATGTGGAAGCCGTGCTTGAGGATTTTGACCTCCGCCGTTATTTCCGGTCAATCATAGAAAGTGCCGTTGTTGGCGTGCGTAAGCCTGATCCCCGCATATTCCAATTGGGTGTTGATGCCCTCGGGCTTCCAGCCGATCAAGTGCTGGTGGTTGGCGATAGCTATAAAAAAGACATACTTCCTGCCGAAAGCCTCGGTTGTCGCGTCGCGTGGCTCAAAGGCAAAGGATGGACAGCCGAGGAGGACGCGCAGATGCATCCTGCCATAATTTCATCCTTGTCTCAGTTGCTCTCAATATTGGGTTGAACCCTGATATGCGACATTTTGACCAGTATTGTAGACCTTAGCGCTATTTGCATTTGTATACAACTGCGCGCTGCAAAACCAATAAAATTAACCTCTGTTAGCTGTTTTAGGTGTTAATTTTCATAAATTAACTGAAACCGCAGCAACTTTAGAATAAATTTTATTTTGCAATTAAAAAATAAGGCGTACTTTTACACGCTATTTGCCCGGTAGGCAGCATAAGCTCGGCAGGCAATAAGCATATTTATTGCATAGATATCAATTAAAAACATTTTTTATTCACTCATGAAAAAGACTAACGTAAAGCCCGCAGAAGGTAAGCTTGGCGTACTCGTAGTAGGCCTCGGAGCAGTATCTTCTACATTTATGACCGGTGTGCTCATGACCCGCAAAGGCCTCACAAAACCTGTAGGCTCAATGACTCAGTATGACAAAATCCGTGTTGGACAGGGTGCTGAAAAGAAATATCTGAAATACAACGAGATAGTTCCTATGGCTGACCTCAACGATGTTGTGTTCGGCGCTTGGGACGTATATCCTGCAAACGCATACGAGAGCGCTATCAATTGCGAAGTGCTCAAAGAAAAAGATATCAACCCTGTTAAGGACGAGCTTGAAAAGATCGTGCCCATGAAGGCCGCTTTTGACCACAACTACGCTAAGCGCCTTGATGGTGACAATGTTAAAACTTGCACCGACCGTTGGGACATGACCAACCAGCTCCGCGAAGACATCCGTAACTTCAAGAAAGAAAACGGTTGCGAACGCGTAGTAGTTCTTTGGGCTGCATCCACCGAAGTATACGTGCCAGTTGACGAAAAAATCCACGGCACACTTGAAGCTCTTGAAGCAGCAATGAAAGCCGACGACAAAGAGCACATCGCTCCTTCCATGTGCTACGCATACGCAGCTCTTAGCGAAGGTGCCCCCTTCATCATGGGTGCCCCCAACACCACCGTTGACATCCCCGCAATGTGGGAACTCTCTGAAAAGACTCAGATGCCCATCGCTGGTAAGGACTTCAAAACCGGTCAGACACTCGTTAAATCCGGTTTCGCACCCATCATCGGCACTCGTTGCCTCGGCCTGAGAGGTTGGTTCTCTACCAACATCCTCGGCAACCGCGACGGTCTTGTGCTTGACGAGCCCGC
>CAMWXV010000017.1 GCA_947178305.1 uncultured Porphyromonadaceae bacterium
GGGTAGGATATGGAGTTTTCCACCTCCTCGGGTGTGAATCCGGGGGCTTCGGTCATCACTGTGACCACCGGGGCGTTGAGATCGGGGAAAATGTCAACATCGCTGCGCATGAGCGCGAAGATTCCCACCAGCATCAGCACACCGGTGGCTATGAGCACGGTGAGCCGGTTGGTCACCGCGATACGTATTATCTTATTAAGCATAACTCACTCGGGTTTAATGGTGATGATGACCTTCGGCCGGTGTGCTCATGCTCTGCGCCATGCGCAGCATGGGAACTTCCTTGACCGCTACGTTCTCGCCCGGGGCAAGGCCGGAAAGTATGCGCACCTGAGCACCGTTGTAATCGCCTATCTCCACTTTGCGGCGCTCAAACATGTGGTCGTCAAGAGCCACATAGAGGAAGTAGCTGCCTTGGTCTTCAATGAGAGCCTGACGAGGGACAGAGAGGATGCCGGGTTGCGGAGCCGAAAGGAGATACACATCGGCGAATGCGCCGGTGCTGAGCATTCCGGGGTTGGTGAACGTGAGTGTCAGCGGAATGTATCCGCGGGAGTTGGAGAAGAGGCCGGAACGGTTGATGGCAAATGCCCCGGAGGGGACGTAATGAGCCGCGGAGTCTCCGGCAAGACGGATGTTCAGACCCGTGATGGCGGCCAGCTGCGAGGCGTGACGCTCGGGCACATCCACACGGAGTGTGAGGTTGCCGCCACGTGTGATGGTGGCCACAGGCTGGCCGGGCGACACAAACTGTCCGTTTGCAACAAGGAGTTCGGTGAGGGTGCCGGAGGTTTTGGCTGTGACAACACCCGAGGCAGCCGCTGTGCTATGCGAGGCCCGGGCTGTTTCGTAGCGAGAGAGAGCGGCATTGAGTTCGTCAACGGTGGCCAACCCCTCATCGCGAAGGGACTGAAGGCGCAGATATTCGCGCTTGGCGGCGGCAAGCTCCGCGGCCGAGGTTTTGTCAACAGTGGCTCCGGACACCGCAGAGGCATCTACATAGGCCACAGTCTGGCCGGATGAGATCTGTAGTCCGGGACGGAGGTCGGTGGCAAAACGCAACACGCCTGCGCCGGGAGAGGTGATTTGATATTGGTCGGTGGACGAGGGGATTATCTCTCCTGCCACTTTTATGGCCGAACGGAAGGTATCGGGGTTGATGACCGCGGTTTCTATGCCCAAACGGACACGGTCGGCGGAGTCAAGATGCACAGAGGTGACTGAAGACTCGGAGGGGTGAGAATGAGAGTCGGCGGATTCGGAATGTTGGTGCGTGCATGACAAAATGGCGCAAGCCACGGTTGCACATACCATAATCCGGCATGAATTAATGTTCATGTATGGAAAATATGATGAAAGGTGAATAAATCGGTTTTGTAAAAAGCTGACAGTCGTTAGGCTTGCGGTGGCCCTCGGCGAGTGAAAGCAATCGAAACTACATGAAAATCAGCAATCTCCATGGGAGCGGAGATGAGTGTGATTTCAAACCGTGACGGAGGTGCAACAGTTATGGCGCAAGGCATCACGCCTACACTAAAACATATTTCTTTTTCTATAGAATACCGTCCTACGGTAGTGAGATTGTCCAATGTTTCTATGCCACAGCCGTTACGGTCGTCGCAATGATGGACATGGTTGTGGTGACGAGGCTCCATGAAAAGCGATGCCCATTTGAAGCATATATCTCCGTGGCAACAATGATGGTGGAAGCGACCAATGCCGACGGCAACAATCACTGTCAACAGAACTGCCGACAGGAGTGTTTTCAGGGTGCTATGTGCCATTCTATTCCTCATCACGGTGCAAAATTAACGAATCATTCTTGCATATCATATGCAAACACACACTTATTATAACTATCTTTGCAGAAAATAACTTATATCAATAAATCAATCATGAAATTACATAAACTGCTATTGACTTGCTTGGCCGCGGCAGCCATGAACGGTGCCATGGCTGCTGTGCCGTATTCAGAGCCTTCAGACACGGCGACCACCGCCGATCTGGCTGCTTGGGAAACTACTCACTGGAAAGGCAAGACTGCCTTGACCTGGGCTTCAAAGGATTCGGTTTACCGGTTTACCGCTCCGGTGATACAGCATCAGGTCAGCGACACTACCGTGTGGGCCTGGCGAGGGGAACGTATCGGTCTTGAAGCTCTTGTGGTAGCTCCCGAAGCTACTGCCCCGCTGAGAGTGGAGATGGGCAAATGGACTGATGAAAAGGGTAAAAAGGTGGGTATGCCTTACAGCTATGCGGCATGGATGCGCTCGCAAATAGCCACGCATCACCAGGCTTGCGGATACCCGGATCCCAATCTGCCTACCTACACTATTGCCGATATGATAGACCTGCCGGGATCGGAGGTGGCTTTCGAGGGTAAACATGTGCGCCCGGTGTGGTGCAGCGTGGAGATTCCTCACAGTCTCAAGCCGGGAGTCTACTCCACCTGGCTACGCCTGATGCAGGGTGGCAAGGAGATTCAGAAGATAAAACTGAATGTGCAGGTAAGCTCGCGTGAGCTGCCAGCTCCCAAGGATTATGCTTTTTATCTGGATTTGTGGCAACAGCCGTATGCCATTTCGCGATACTACAATGTGAAGCCTTGGAGCGAGGAGCATTTGAAATATTATGAGCCGTATGCGAAAATGCTGGCTCGCGCCGGCCAAAAAGCCACGAGCGTGATATTGTTTTACGAGCCTTGGGGCGAACAGAGCAATGACAAGTTTGACCCGATGGTGGAGACCATTCGTCATGCAGACGGTTCGTATTCATACGACTATACAATACTTGACCGCTATGTGGAGTATATGGATTCAATGGGCGTGAGCGGTGACATCGAGTGTTTTACCATGATTCCATGGGAGATGAAGTTCCGCTACAAAAATGCCGCTACCGGCGAGTACGAGTTTTTGGAGACCAAGACCGATGCGCCCGAGTATGCTGCCTTGTGGACACCGTTTTTGCAAAGCCTTGCCAAACATTTCAAGGAGAAAGGATGGTATGACCGACTGCTGATAGTGATGGACGAGCGTCCGCTGGACGATATGTTGCGCGCTTATGATGTGGCGCAGAAAGCTGTGCCCGGCATCCGTATGTCGCTGGCGGGGAATTATCACAAGGAGCTTATAAACGATTTGCAGCTGTACACTATTATCAAAACCGAGTTCTTCCCGCTTGAGGATTTGAAAAAGCGTCGCGAAAAAGGTCAGCTTTCGCTCATGTACACTTGCTGCGCCACTCCGGCTCCAAGCCAGTTCATAAACAGCGCTCCAGCAGATGGTGCTTATCTGCCGGTATACTCCACCGCCACAGGTTTTGACGGCTATCTGCACTGGTCGTTCACCAACTGGACCAACAATCCGATGGAGGATGCAAGGTTTCATATGTTTGCCCCGGGTGACACCTATTTCGTGTATCCGGATGGTCGCAGCTCGGTGCGCTATGAGCGTATGCTTGAGGGAATTCAGATGAGCGAGAAGCTCCGCATACTACGCGAGGAGATGAACCGTAATCAGGATTATGCCGGATTGGCTGCGCTTGAAGCAGCATTATTGCCCATCCGCACCGGAGCTATGCGCGACTATTATACCACAGCCACAGTGGTCAATGACCTGCAACGCGATATCAAGGCTCTGAGCGAGCGATAATCAATTATATTTCAATTTGATATATAGGCCGGGGCTTTGGTGCATCCGGCCTTTTTTGTGTTTTTTACGGTTTGTTAAGATTGTTTTGTCGGTCAAATATGGGTGCCGAGGTGTTGTATCGTTAAGTAAAATATATGATTATCTAACTAACACTATTCTTATTATGAAACTGAAACTGTTTATGGTTGCCGCGGTTGTCACGGTTATGGGATCTGCAAGCGTAAGTGCTTGCACTACTGACAATGATACGACTGTGCAAAAAAAGGAAACTCTGATTGACAAGACTAAAAAAGAGGTGAAAAAGGATGCCAAGGTGGTGAAAGACGGTACGGAAAAGACTAAAAAGGGTACGGAAAAGGCTTATGACAAGACAAAGGCCGGTACCGTAAAAGCCTGGGACAAAACCAAGAAGGGCACTGTGGAGACATATGACAAGGCCAAGGACGGTACCGTAAAGGTTTGGGAGAAGGTGAAGAAAGGCACCGAGAAGGCTTATGACAAGACCAAGGATGCGTTAAAGAAAAAATCAGACAAGTGATGTAACAGAACCGCTTCCGTTAAACAAGTCGGCATTTCAATTTGCTGACTTGTTTGTTTTTATGGTCTGCTCTGTACAATATTTTATATTGTGACGGAGTTGCAATATATATCTAATAATCAAGATTCATGATGAGGTTTGAAAGGATTGTTGAAGACAAGAAAAAGTATTTGGATTTGCTATTGCTGGCTGATGAACAAGAGGATATGATAGACCGCTATATTGACCGTGGTGAGATGTGGACGCTTGATGATGGTGACATAAGGGGCGTGTGCGTGGTCACTGATGAGGGTGAGGGGGTACTGGAGATAAAGAATCTTGCCGTGGCCACGGAATATCAGCGGAGAGGTTACGGCAAAGCTATGATTGAATTTATATCAAAGCATTACAATAATTATACAAAATTGCGCGTGGGAACAGGTGACAGTCCGTTAACAGTACCGTTTTATGTGTCGTGCGGATTCAAGGAGACAGGACGGATAACAAATTTTTTTACCGACAATTACGATCATCCGATTTGGGAGGGCGGTGTGCTGCTGAAGGATATGGTGATATTGGAGCGGTGTGTTTGAGTAACTGCTTTGTCTATAAAAAAAATGAAAGTGCACTTCTTCACAGAAGCGCACCTCCCTCATAACCAAAATTCAAGTATATATTTATATTGTCTAACAAAAAATCAAAACAAACAAAAGACAATGAATACACTGCAATTCATTGAACGCTTCGGGAGAGAGTATCCTGTAAATGTCAAGTGAGATATAATTGCTTGTGTGCATTGTGCTTTTGTAAGGACAAAATTACAACTTTTGCCAATGAGTGGCAAAAATGTTGGTGCAAACAAAACATAAAATACCTAAATATATTTGAGCGGTTGGATGTGGCTATAGTCTGATTTCGCGCTTGGTTATGCCCGGAGAGATCATCTCGGCGGGGAGGAATGCGGTTATGGCTTTGATGATGCTGTTGAGCATGCGCTGACGGATGAAATCATGACGGATATACAGTGAGACTCGTCGTTGTGACAAATAATCGCCGTCTATGCGGCGCACGTTCCGGCGCTGCTGTTCGGTCAGAAACCGCAGATGCATTTGGGGTATGATGGTGAATCCGCCGTTGGCGTCCACAATCCTTATCAATGTTTCTATGCTTCCGGCTTCGTAGATGCGTTTGCCGATGTTGCGTGCTTTGCAAAAGCTGAAGGCGCTGTCGCGAAGACATTGCGACTCTTTCATAATCCACATTTGCTGATGTTCAAGGTTTTCGGGTTTGAACACCGGCAGCTTACGCCAACAGCTCTCGGCTATATACACCCAGAAGGGTTCGGTGTAGAGCGGTATTTCAAAAATACCGTCCTGTTGGTATCCGCTTATTGCCATGCCTATGTCAATAGTGCCGGTTTTGAGGCCGTTAAGCATGGCATCGTATTTCATTTCCGCTATGCTCAGCTCCACTTGCGGGAACATTTGCGTGTATGCTTTTATGAGTTCGGGTAGTATGTAGGGTGCTATGGTGGGGCCTACAGACAGGTTGAGTGTGCCGGAAACGGTGTCTTTTTCTTCGGTGATGAGCTCGGATATGCGCTCACATTCGTTGACGGCTATCTTGGCCTGCCTAATGATTTTTTCGCCTATGGCCGTGGGGGTGACGCTTTTGTTGGTGCGGTCAAAGATGCGGACATCCAATTCGTTCTCAAGTTTTTGCAGGAGATTGCTCAATGTAGGCTGGGTGATTTCAAGCTCTTCGGCCGCCCTTGCAAAATTGCGGAAGCGATCAATGGCGATTATGTATCGGAGTTGCTGAAGTGTCATTTTTTGATGATAGATTTTATGAATGCAAATATAGCGTATTTCGTTTGCAGATGAATGATAGGAGCCGTAAATTTGCACTGAACTTAAAGACACGGATATGACAAAGAAAAGATTTCACAAGTATTTGCCAACAAAGGGGTATGACCTTTACTGGATTCTGATAGCATATTTGATAATAGGATATTTTTATCCTGTGATAGGGATTATAGCTCTGATATGCATGATAGCCCCTGTAGCCGTGGCGATAAAACGCGGTAGATGGTGGTGCGGAAATGCCTGCCCGAGAGGAAATATGTATGACAGACTGCTGGCGAAATATTCTCCACACCGCCCTATTCCGAAGTTTGTGAAGACATTCGGATTCCGATTGTTCATGGTGATGTTCATTTTCACAATGTTCGGTGTGCAGATGTATTTTGCGTGGGGCGACATCAATGCCATTGGCCGTGTGTTCTGGAACATCATACTGGCAACGACGGTTGTGGGTGTTGTTCTATCGTTCATATACGCTCCACGCACATGGTGCTCGTTCTGCCCCATGGGAACGCTCTCATCGTGGGTTTCTCCCAAGAAAGCGCCGCTGCCTGACGGTTTTGTAAACATACGAGTGTCGGACCGCTGCCAAATGAAATGCAAAAGCTGCGCAATGGTTTGCCCGATGCAGCTTACACCCTATGACTGTCGTGGCGAGGAGACAGGTTATCTTGACCCGGATTGCATAAAATGCGGCAAGTGCGTAACGGCTTGCCCAATCAAGGTTATGGCTCTCAAGCATAAAAAATAAAGGAGACAGGCGACACGGCGACCGAAGCAGCCTATGCAATATGAATAGATATAATTACCCCCGACGCGAATCAAGTTTGCGTCGGGGGTAATTCAAAACAGGTTGATGATTATGCGTGTGTTAATCAAAGATTATTTTGCGAGACGAATTGCCTTTCTTCTCTATAAGAAGGGTACCATGTGTGGGGTTATCAACCCTGATTCCTTGAAGATTGTAGTAGACAGGAGCGGAATCTTCACTATTGTCCATTGATGGTATTCCGTCAATGGATGTTAGTTCGTATGATAAATCTTTAGGGATAGCAATGGTGAAATCAGTATTAAGATAATTTCCTACATAGTTAGTGGTACCAACTTCGTAACAAGCCCATATGAACTTACCAGAAATGATAGCATCGTCGTTATTTTTTGTGTATGTCATGTTTTTCAATACAGCATAACAATCATATGAAGTGTCCCCTATTCTTAATGTTTCAATAAAGAAATTGTCAGGGGTAACGGATTTCAATCCGTTTTGGTCAACCTCAAAAGTGAGATTAATATCGGGATTTGCGAACTCCACAGAGGAACTGAATTTCTCAACAGTGTATGTTGCAATACCATCAATCAAATCATCATGACGAGTAATGGTAAGTTGCGCATTATGTAGATAACGATTGTCGTTATAAGCGAGATTGCACTCTCCTGTCATATTTATGAAAGAGTAGTCCGACAGATCAAGCTGTGAAGAACGGAGCGTATTGTCGGCAGCATCATACGCTGTATAGTGCATGCTTTGAGGCTCCTGAGTCAATTCTCCATTTTTAAGAAGCTGACATATATTTATAGATGCGTTACCGTTATTCACATCAATACGGAAAGTTTGACTATAAGAGGTAGCATCGGCATTTTTAGTGACAGGAGTGTCTCCATAGCTAAAAGAGCAGACAAGATGGTCAACATCGGCTCCAACAGAAAAATCAACACCATGTTTACCGGGAGTAGCCACGACAGCAGAGCTAAATATAATCCCAATGTCACCTACAGCAGATCCATTTGTATACCTTTCTCCGTAAGCATCTTGATACAGATACATATTGTATTCACGAGCAAACAACATATTGCCACCATAAGAGCTGTCATCAACATTAAGAGAACCGTTGGTCAAATCAAACACAGGCTGATTGCCACGCTTAAGATTCTCGGTGTCAAAACCATTAATAATGTTCCAGGCAACAAAACCTTGCATAAGGTAGGGACGATTAATCTGTTGAACAGAATGGTCTGGAGCCGTGATTGAATAAGTATGCTCAACAGGGGCATAGGAAGGCTCTATGTAGCATTTGTCAAGACCGTATTGCGCATTAATATACAAATAGTTGGATTCGGGATTAACACTCGTGGCAAATGGGTTAACGATACGAAAGCGTGTGCCGGATTCATTAATTTCCAAGGGGTAGGTTGCAGAAGGAATAAGATCATAAGCCGGTTGTTTTGTGGTGGCCCAAATCATATTGTGATCAAAGGCAACAGAGCCATGTTTTTTCCATGAATCCGGACGATGAACTTCAATAAAGTCAAAAATATGATCGGTAATTTGGTTTCCTTTGCAGGCAATGATATACATACGAGTGATGCCATCTTTATCAGGAAGCGGCATTTCAAATTCGGTAGCATTATCATCCACTCGGCCAACAATATAAGCAGGGTTAGTTTCTCCGGCCTTGTATTCAGCTATATATTCACTAAGGTATATGCTTCTGAGTGTAATATATGGAATATCAGCTTCAATCCACCCCGGTGTGGCCAATGAGCGTTTCTCATCCATATTGCTTTGCCCCATAACATAGTATACATCAGTGACACCTTCGCCACGGCGTAGTATGACTTTTGCGGTCTTTTCGTTGTTGTAATAGGTTCGCGCATAGTCGGCATGGATTTTTGCATCTGGAGCCTGTGTGTTATAGAGATAGTCGTAGCCACTTGCAGGATTTGAAAAATCAACAGAACGCACGTCCACAATAAACGGTTCATCTACAAATGACTCGTCTTTAATAGGGTAGTAAGATGTCATTAATCGTGCATATCCAGAGAGTGGATAAGCAGCCCAAGAACCAATATAACCATTACTTGTATAATCGGTTCGTAGAGTGATATTTGCTTTTTTACCATTAATATTAAGAACAGGAAGCAAAGACCGAATATTACCTCCATCAACATATTCAGCATACAAGGAACTTGCATTACCGGTGATGAGGCTTGTTTGCAGATGATATGTTCCCAATTCGTTAACAAGAGCAATCTTGGCAGCAGTGGGATTACCGTTGGAATCGGTCATATATTGATATTTAACCTCAGTTGGATATGTTTTATCAAAATAGTGAGAATAATACTGCCAGTCACCTTCGGCAACAGTCCAATCAGAAGAATCTATTAACGGCAGAGGCATATGATTCTCAGGAATAGAGATAGAGAAGTCAACACTTCCGATATAACCCATATATTTTTTTGTGTCTATATCGTAGCATTCCCAATATAATTTACCGGATAAAACGAAATTATGATAATCGCTTGTATAAGTCAACTCCTTAAGATTAGCATAAGTGTCGTAAAGAGTGTTAGAAACTGTTATACGGTTAACAAAAACCGAGACATTTTCAGTTTTCAATCCATTTTCATCAAATTCAAAAACAGCATTAGTACCCGGTTCGCCCATATACACCGTGGAGCCGAAGTTCTCAATAGTAAGAATTGATGTGCCTGTTTCGGGATTATCTTCACGAGTGACAGACAATTTTCCATTTGTCCAATATTCGTTGTCACTATAGGTAAGATTACCAATCATTTTATCAAACCTGTGTCCGGAGATGTCAAAGGTGCCTGTGCGCAAAATGTTATCGTCCGCATCATATGCCGTATAAATTATAGAGGATGGATTTTTGGGAAGTTGACTGTTTTTTAGAAGAGAATGAACGCTAATTGCAGCTTTATTGGCATCGGCACTGATACGGAATGTTTGATTATCGGAGATATCGTCATACTCAAACGAACATATGAGATAATCAACATCCGAACCAACCATAAAGTTAACACCCTCAGCATCAGTCGTAGGCGAAACTGCATTGTTAAGTAAGAAACTTACATTACCCGCTACAGACTGGTTTATGAAGAAAGATCCGTTATATTCATTATACAACTGCCAGTTATATTCAAGCATAAACATTTTTGAAGAAGGAGAGTAACCATTGGACAAATCAAAGGTAAGTTGCGAATCGGATAAATTTTCAGATTTAAAGCCCCAAAATAGATATCGCGAACCAAGATCCTGCACCAACAAAGGTCGATAAATCTGTTCATTTGTTTGATCTGTAGTATTAATATTATATACATATCCTACAGGAGAATAAGATGATTCAATATAGCATTTATCAAGTCCTTGTTCAGCATTAATATACAAATAATTAGCCTCCGGAATTTCTACATAGTCCGGTGAAAATGGGTTTATTATACGGAAACGTGTTCCTGTTTCGTTAATCTGCAACGGAATAGAATTAGATTGGAATATATCTGATACCGAGTTCCCCTCTATATTCAGATCATTTCTAATTTGCACAGAGCCGAAATCTTTCCAACCAGAGGAGTTGTGGCGTTCTATCATGTCAAAGACCATATCGGTGATTTGATCACCATTAAAAGCAACGATGAACATACGAGTAAATCCATCGCCATCAGGCAGAGGCATTTCAAATTCGGTAGCGTTGTCGTCAACACGGCCAACAACGTATGCAGGATTTGTTTCACCAGCTTTATATTCGGCTATATATTGTTTTATAAAATCACGATCAACTGTGTAATAAGGATAATTCTCATTCCAATCAGAATCAACTTTAGGACGCTTTTCATCTATAACTCTCTGAGCCATGACATAGTAAACATCTGTGACACCCTCACCACGACGAAGTACTACTTTTGCGTTTTTTTCACCGTTGTAATAAGCCCGCGCATAGTCAGCTTGAATTTTTACATCCAGTGCATCATTATTATAAAGATAGTCATATCCGATTTTCTTATACTTAAAGTCGGGAGCGCCATCAACATAATTATAATAAGCAGTTAACAACCGAGCATAACCGGATAGTGGATAGGCAGCCCAAGAACCAGAAACATGGCTATTCGTATCATAATCATACAGAACTGTTGACAGAGTAACATTGCCTTCACCTAATTTGGGATAAACGGGAGAGTCATTTTCATCAGTCTCAAAATAGGATGTTGTGTTTCCGGTGACAAGATTTGTTGCAAGATAGAAGGTTCCCAATTCGTTAGATAGCGCCATCAGTGCTGTAGGCAACATTCCGGGAGAGTTCGTCTCGTATTTGTACTTAATCTCGGTGGGATATGTTGCTTTAAAATAATGAGAATAATATTGCCAATCACCTTCGGCAACTGTCCAGTCTGAGGTATCAATATTCTTGATGGATAATGATGCAGGAGACAGGGTGTGCGGCAATTTAAATACCGATAATAAGGGAGCCGTGGAAGCGGGTTGCTGCAACTTAAGGAGCTTTGGCTGCGCAATGACGACAAGAGGCAACATAAATAGTGCTGCAATCAGAGTAAAAATCTTTTTCATAAATGCTGGTTAATTGATTGTGCGTGTGTTAATATTTATGCAAATTTACATAAATACAGTTTTTTACCCCCCCCATTTGTTAATTAAGGTTAATAATACAAGTTGTACTGGTTAAGACAGGCGACACAGGTGGCCGAAGCTGCCTTTGCGATATGGACAACCCAAGAGTGGGGTGTTGCAGGATTTTTTTGAAAAGAGGTTTGGTGGGAGCGGGAGTTATTTGTATTTTTGCTTGTATATGGATAGTTTGAAACCTCTTATAGGACTTACGCTGGAGCGGCTACAGGATGTGGCCGCCGAATGCGGTATGCCTCGCTTTGCTGCCGGCCAGATGGCCAAATGGCTATACGACAAGCGTGTGACTACGATTGACGATATGACGAACCTGAGCAAAACGGCTCGTAAAAAACTTGGTGAGCGGTATTGCGTGGGACGCGAGGATCCCAAGATGAGGGCGGTGAGCGTGGACGGTACGGCGAAATATCTGTTTGAGGGTGCCGGAGGTCGCGATATCGAGGCTGTGATGATCCCTGACCGTGACAGGGCTACTTTGTGCATAAGTTCGCAGGCCGGATGCAAGATGAACTGCTATTTCTGCATGACAGGCAAGCAGGGCTGGCACGGTAACCTGAGCGCTGCCCAAATAATAAACCAAGTGCTGTCGGTGCCTGAGAGTGCGCAGCTTACAAACATAGTGTTTATGGGCATGGGTGAGCCGATGGACAATTTGGATGCGGTGCTGGATACAATCAAGATTCTCACTGCTCCGTGGGGGCTGGCGTGGAGCCCGAAGAGAATCACTGTGTCGTCAATAGGGAAACTGAAGGAGCTGAAAGTGCTGCTTGACACTACCAAGGTGCATATAGCGATAAGCGTACACTCGCCATTCAGCGAGGAACGCGGACGACTGATGCCTGTGGAAAAGGCGTATCCGGTGAAGGAGGTGATAGGACTGCTGAGGGGTTATGATTTCGCCCATCAACGCAGGCTTAGCGTGGAATACATAATGTGGCATGGCGTGAACAGCGACATGAGGCATGCCGATGCGCTGGCGCGACTGCTGCACGGTGCGGATTGCAGGGTGAACCTTATAAGGTTTCATGCGATACCGGGTGTGGAGCTGAAGCCTTGTGCAGAGCAGGTTATGGTGCAATTCAGGGACAGATTGAACGATTTGGGAATAACGGCCACAATCCGTGCTTCGCGCGGTGAAGATATCATGGCTGCCTGCGGTATGCTTGCCGGCAAGGCTAAACCGAAACAAGAATGAGAACAAAGGTGCTGACAGCGAAGAACTGCCCAGCAGTGCTTGCGGATGCCGGAAGTGTTGCCGAGTTGTGTGCCAATCCTCAGGCTCATTCCGAGGTGACGATGATACACAACGGCCGCAACCGTGTGGTGCTGTTCTCTGATGCCAAAAGCGGACACCAATATGTAATAAAGTGTTTCAAGAAACCCAATATGGCGCAAAGAGTGGCTTACACATGGTTCACTCCAAGCAAGGCAAAGCGTGCATACAGATATGCCGCAAAACTCAGAGAGAGGGGTATTGACACTCCGCGCGAGGTGGCGTGCATAGAGGTGTATGAGAGGGGCATGCTGAGCAGAGGCTATTTTATATGCGAATATTGCCCTTGGCCGTCGCTGGCTTCGCTATGGCTTCCTGCGCAACCGTTTACGCAAGCTCAGATAGAGCTGCTGGCACAGACATTGGTGGACATGCATCTTGCCGGTGTGCTTCACGGAGATACCAACATAGGCAATTTTCTATATGACGCAGAGCACAACGCTATGACCACTGTGGACGTGAACCGCACAAGGTTCCATGACCGTGTGCTTTCCCAACGTGAGTGCCTTGACAATATGGTGCGCCTCACGCACCGAACCGACGTTCTAAAAAAGGTGGGTGAACTTTATGCCGCCAAACGTGGTTGGAACAAAGATGAGTGCGTGAAATATCTGCTGGATAATCTGCTTAGGTTCGAACAGAAGCGCAACAGACGAAACAAGCTGAAACATATATTATTTCTACGATAAAAAGCTACTACCCTATGAGCAACACCTTGAGAATATTCTGCAAAAACATAGGTCGCTATGTGACAATAAACGGAGGTGACACCTTGCTACAGATTTACGAGCGGGTGAAGGACGAGATACCGTTTGAACCGATATGCGCGTGGGTAAACAACAAAAACGAGGATATGCTGTTTCCTGTGTATTCTCCCAAGATGGTGGAGTTTCTGCCCTTGAGCAGCAATTCGGCACAACGCACATATGTACGCTCGCTATGCATGATGCTCTACAAGGCTGTGAACAGTTTGCTTCCGGGCTACAGACTCAGGATAGAGCATTCGGTGAGCCGTGGATACTATTGCCGCATAACAGGCGATGAGGCACTGGATTTCACCCACTGGGCACCGCTGCTCAAAGAAAAGATGGAGGAGCTTGTGAAGCGCGACATCATATTTGAACGCAAGGAGAGGCTGACCGATGATGCTGTAAAGATATTCAAGAAGCAAGGGCTTAACGACAAGGTAAGGTTACTACAAAGCATTCAGGAGCTATATACGGTATATTACCGTCTTGACGACCTGTGTGACAGCTACTATGGTGCCTTGGCTCCGTCAACAGGCTCATTGAGGGTGTTCGACCTCATACCGTACAAGGAAGGGCTGCTGCTATTGGGGCCGAATACGACAAATCCCGAAGAGGCAAACAAGCCAATAAAACAGGAAAAGATGTTTGCTGCATTCACGGACTATATGAAGTTCAATAATATAGTGGGTGTGAGCAATGTGGGAGAACTAAACGATGCCGTGATGCAGGGACAGGAGGCTATGCTGATAAATGTGTCGGAGGCGCTGCACAACAACCGTATAGCCGCGATAGCCGAGGATATAAAGCGGAGATTCGTGGCCGGTGGCGCGAGGATAGTAATGATAGCCGGGCCATCTTCTTCGGGCAAAACCACATTTACCAAACGCCTGGGTATCCAGCTGATGACCAATCTGCTGGAACCGCAGATGATTTCACTGGACAATTATTTCGTGAACCGTGATTGCACTCCTCTGGACGAAAACGGAGAGTTGGATTACGAGTCGCTATACTCACTGGATCTGAAGACTTTCAACTCAGATCTCAATGCATTGCTGCGCAACGAGGAGGTGGAACTCCCCTACTACAATTTCGCAACCGGCACAAGAGAGTATCGCGGAGACAAAATGCGCCTAAACCCCAACTCAATATTGCTGATAGAGGGGATACACGGCCTCAACCCACAGCTTACGGCGCAGGTGCCTGACGAACAAAAATACCGTGTGTATGTGTCGGCACTGACCACCATATCCATTGACGACCATAACTGGGTGCCCACAACCGACAACCGACTGCTGAGGCGCATAATACGAGATAACAAATATCGCGGCACTTCGGCTGTGGACACCATAAAACGATGGCCGAGTGTGCGCAGGGGTGAGGAAAAATGGATATTTCCGTTTCAAGAGAATGCTGACGCCACATTCAACTCTTCGTTGCTGTTTGAGTTGGGTGTGCTCAAAGACCGTGGTGAAGAGGTGCTGCGCCATGTGCCACACAACATACCGGAGTATGCCGAGGCTGCACGACTACGCACTTTCCTGAGCTACTTTCACCCGATAGGCGAGCAATATGTGCCTTCCACATCGCTGCTGAGGGAATTTTTGGGTGGCTCTTCGTTTAAATATTGATTAATTTGCGTACTTTTGTGTATGATCAAAGCGCACCAGATAGTGAAAAGTTTTGACCATCTCACCGTGCTGAGAGGGATAGACCTTGAAGTGCATCGCGGCGAGGTGGTGTCAATAGTGGGTCCGAGCGGTGCGGGAAAGAGCACTCTGCTGCAAATATTAGGGTCGCTCAGCCGTCCGGACAGCGGAAGCGTGAGCTTTGACGGCACAGACATATTCAAGATGAACGACAATAAGTTGGCACGGTTTCGTAATGCCAACATAGGATTCGTGTTTCAGTTTCACCAGCTGTTACCGGAATTCAGCATGGAGGAGAATGTGGCTCTTCCTGCCATGATAGGCGGTGCAAGCAAAGGAGAGGCGATGGAACGCGCCCGCAAACTGATCCATTATATGGGTCTTGACAATCGGTGCAAGCATCGTCCGGCTGAATTGTCGGGAGGCGAGCGGCAACGCGCCGCCGTGGCCAGGGCTCTTGTGTGCAACCCCGGTGTGGTGCTTGCCGATGAACCGTCGGGTAGTCTTGACAGCCATAACAAACATGAATTACACAGATTGTTTTTTGACCTAAGGCGCGACCTTGGCCAAACATTTGTGATAGTGACACATGACGAGCAACTGGCAGCCGACACCGACCGCATAATAAAGATGCGTGACGGCTTGATAACCGAAATAATAACCAACGTATCCCCTGCCCAACCGAATGTATAAACCGGCTCGCATAATACAAAGATCTCTCAAAGCAACCGTGCTGGTTTGTGCATTGGCAGTGTGCACATTTCTGAGCGGATGCCATGAGGAACCGGAAAATCCGGAGGATGTGACGGCTGTGTTCCAAAACATAGCCACATATGCAGGTGACAATGATTCGGGGCGCTCCATGCTGCAATATCGCCAGATCAACGACTCTCCATTAGTGACACTGACGCTACAAGGCCGGCTCAACCAAGAGCAAGTGGCAGTGGGAACCAGACTGTTAGTGACATACACTCTGCCAGCCGGTGTGGCATATGGATCAAGCACGGAGATAGTGTCAAGGTCGCTCAACGTGATATACAACGGCACAGTAAAGACGGATGCCACTACTGTGCCGGACATGGAGAGCACAGAGGGGATTTATGTAATGACTCTGTACCGCTCGGGCGAGTATCTGAACCTCATGGCGCAATTACCGGCCTCAAGCGGCAAACGCAAATTCTCTCTTGTGGCCGATGCCTCAACTCTTGAGAGTGATATTCCACAACTTTATCTGACCACCACTGCCGATAATGAACAAGGGTTCAACCGAAAGACGATAGCTTCGCTAAATATGGCTCCGGTGTGGAACCGCCCCTCGTGCAAAGGTGTGGAGGTGCATATCAAGAATACCAACAACGGCTATCAACAGTCGCTTATATTCCTAAAGAACAACAATTAAAACCAATTATATTACAGAATAAATTTTTTAAAGATATGGAACAGAAAAAACAAGAAATCAAGATTGAACTCACTCCCGAAGTGGCCGGCGGCCATTACTCAAACTTTGCTGTAATCACCCACGGCCCATCGGAATTTTATTTCGACTTCATTGCATTGGCTCCCAATATGCCTCAGGCCAAGGTTCAGAGCCGTGTGATCATGACTCCCGAAAACGCCAAAAACCTGCTCAGCGCCCTGATGGAGAATGTGCAGCGCTATGAGGCCACTTTTGGTGAAATCAAACCTAAAGCTCCACGCAACAATCCGGCCAACAACAATAACAACCAAGGCGAGATTCCCAATCCGTTTATGTTCGGTGGCAACGCCTAATACAGAGAAACAATGGCTGTAAGACCAAATAATCTGCAAATATACAACTCGCTGTCGCGCCTGAAAGAGCTGTTCAAACCGATACATCCTGACAGAGTGGGGATGTATGTGTGCGGCCCTACGGTGTATGGAGACGGACACTTGGGTCATGCACGTCCAGCCATAACATTCGATGTGCTGTTTCGCTACCTGCGTCATCTCGGATACAAGGTGAGGTATGTGCGCAACATCACTGATGTGGGCCATCTGGAGCATGACGCCGATTCGGGCGAGGACAAGATAGCCAAGAAGGCTCGTCTGGAGCAACTGGAGCCTATGGAGGTGGTGCAGTATTATCTGACCAGATACCATAAGGCTATGGAGGAGCTGAATGTGCTTCCGCCGTCAATAGAGCCTCACGCTTCGGGTCATATCATAGAGCAGATA
Source organism: uncultured Porphyromonadaceae bacterium (assembly GCA_947178305.1). Taxonomy (GTDB): domain Bacteria; phylum Bacteroidota; class Bacteroidia; order Bacteroidales; family Muribaculaceae; genus Paramuribaculum. Next base: position 17,331 of record CAMWXV010000017.1, read on the forward strand.
GAGTATATCAAGAAGATACTGGAGAGCGGCTATGCTTATGAAAGCCAAGGTTCAGTGTATTTTGATGTGCCCAAGTACAACCGCGACCACAATTACGGAAAGTTGTCGGGAAGAAACATTGACGAACTGCTGTCGGCTACCCGCACTCTTGACGGTCAGGACGAAAAACGGAATCCGGCCGATTTCGCATTGTGGAAAAAAGCATCACCGGAGCATATAATGCACTGGCCGTCGCCATGGAGCGAGGGTTTCCCGGGATGGCACCTTGAATGCTCCACCATGGGCGAGAAGTATCTGGGCGAGGAGTTTGACATTCACGGTGGCGGCATGGACCTGAAGTTTCCTCATCATGAATGCGAGATAGCTCAGTCGGTGGCTCACAACGGTCATGATTCGGTGCATTACTGGATGCACAACAACATGATTACCATAAATGGCCAAAAGATGGGTAAGTCGCTTGGTAACTTCATAACATTGCAGGAATTCTTTACCGGCAAGCATGAACTGCTCACCCAGGCGTATTCTCCGATGACCATACGTTTCTTCATTCTTCAGGCTCATTACCGTGGTACTGTGGATTTCAGCAATGAGGCTCTACAGGCTTCGGAAAAGGCTTTACAGCGCATGCTGGAGGGCTACAAGCGTCTTGGAGACCTGAAACCTAATGAGGAATCAACCGTGAATGTGGCTCAGATAGCTGAAAAATGCTACGAGGCTCTTGACGATGACATGAATACCCCGATGGTGATAGCGGCTCTGTTCGAGGCTGTGGCCATGGTGAACCGCATAAATGACGGGACCGACAAGGCAACAGCCGAAGATATAGAGGCTCTGAACGAGGTGTTCCGCACTTTCCTGGGCGATATACTCGGTGTGAGACTTGATGGCATAGCCGCTTCGGCCGGTGCCGAGGAGGGCGCACTGAAACCGTTTGAGGACGCTGTGGAGCTGCTACTGAGCGTGCGTGCCGAGGCCAAGGCCAAAAAGGATTGGGCCACGAGCGATTTGATCCGTAACCGTATGGCCGAAATAGGGTTTGATGTGAAGGACACCAAATCGGGCTGGGAGTGGAAGCTGAAATAGGGTTTTCAACTCTTTACAATATATTCAAAAGGCGGCAGTTTGCTGCCTTTTGATGTTTCTGAGCGGTTGCTATAATCAGCGGAGGATGAGCCATTGATGATGACGGAGGGTGGTGATAAGGTGCTGTTCACGACCATTCAAATAATTGTTGCAGAGGGCGTGGAAGCGTGGCGAGTGATTCATCTCTGTGAGGTGGGCGAGTTCGTGGCATATGATGTATTCACGCAGTTCTAACGGCAGGAACACAAGGGCACAGCTGAGGGTGATGACGCGCTGTGCGGAGCATGTGCCAAGAGTGCGGAGTCCCCGCCCGATACGCCATTGGAAGGGCTTAACCCCTACCCTTTCGGCCACTTGCACGGCATACGGCAATATGAGCTTGGGAGCCAGACGATAGGCCAGTTTGCAGATAACGGAGCTAAGGAACTGCTCCGTGGCCGGATCTGAGAGGTCAAGGGATGTTCCGATGCCGAGACGAGAATGAGGTATCCCCTCGCCTATTATGACATGCTGCGGCCGTGTGGATTGTGAGTACAACTCAATTTCCACATCGTGGCACTTGATAATCTGACCTATGGTGTAGCGTTGGACCGACACCGTGGGATATTTGGCGTCAAAACGAGCAAGAAGTTCGTTGAACTTGTCCATGAGGCCGTCAATGGCGCATCCATATGGCACGGTAAGTTGCAGTTCGTTCTTTTTGTGGCGCAGGATATATCCTTTGGCCAGCCGGCGCGGTGTTATGGTCAGTACCCGTCCATCGGGAAGCACTCCGCGCATGGGAGCAAACAGTTGCTTCATACGCCCCACATGAGCTTGGAACGGAGGGTGAGAGGGAAATTCTGACCGGGAAGATGCACCACGAAGACTTGCCATGGGGCACGCTGAATGTGCAGACGCACGCTTTCATCAAGCACCTGACTTTTACCGTCTATACTAAGAAGATAGGAGCCGGAGCGGGATTTCACTTCTGTGTACACAGATTCGCTATCGCTCACAACCAATGGTCGCATGGAGAGCGAGTGTGCCGCTATCGGTGATATGATCCACACAGGTGCCGCCGGAGAGACCACAGGGCCTCCTACGCTGAGGTTATATCCTGTGCTACCAGTGGGCGTGGACACGATGAGTCCATCGGCACGGTAATCGGCCAACTCAATGTGGCCAATGCGAGTGGCAACTGATATCATGGATGCGGTGTCCTGCTTCAAGAGCGCCACTTCGTTGAGTGCGAAGGGATGTCCACCAAGGGAGATGTCGGGAGATGAGACTGACAACACGGAACGCGGTTCAATTGTGTAGGTGCCGTTCATAATGTGCTCCATGACTTGCTCCATGTCGCAAATCTGCGCGGCGGCAAGATAACCGAGATGTCCGGAATTGATACCAATAATGGGGGTTTCAAGAGCCCGGACAGAGTTGGCGGTGCGCAGAAACGTGCCATCGCCTCCGATGCTCATGACAATATCCGTGGCCGGGGGTGTTTCGGATTCAAAGGTGGGGTAAGTGGCGGCGATGTCGGTATAATTAGCGAGATAGCTACTATAGCGCTGCTCCAACATGAATTTCACTCCCATTCCGGCATATCGCGCCAGCAATGCCATCATATCAATCACTTCGGCGCGACGCTGTGGGTCACGTGGCTTATTGCCGTAAACTGCTATGGTCATAGTCATGGGTCACAAGTTTACATATTGATGTGCAAAAGCAATTCTCCGACGCGTTGACTCAGGGAATCTGTTTCGGACAACGCGGAATCGCGTATGTCCATCACTCTGTATCCGTAACGCTCCAAGGAACGAGCCACTGAGACGGCTGAGGTTCTGTTGATGCGCAGGTCCACCACCACTTCGCCATAGTCCGTTATGACTGAGGTGACATTGAGATTGAGCAGGTGCGCGTCAACATCCTCCACTGCGCGAGCTATGCGCGATGCGGAATAGTCGGCACGAAAGCATGCCACGCTTATTTCAGAGCTTTCTTCCAATTGCGGAAACAATCGCTCTTCACAATGCATGGCAGCAGTGGCAGATACAGGTATTATGTTATCTTTTGCGGTCAATCGCTTTCAATTATGATTTATTCTATCTAATTTTGCCGTAAGATTCGGTCAATGCAAAATTAGGCATTTTTGCCCATATTTCCGTGCTATTTAAACGACTGATCACAAGATTCTGTTTTACAGACTATAAAAAGATATGACAAACCTGAGCGTAAATATCAATAAAGTGGCCACATTGCGCAACGCACGTGGCGAGAATGTGCCTGATTTGCTGCGTTTTGCCGCAGAATGTGAGCGTCTTGGCGCTGCGGGCATCACTGTGCACCCGCGTCCTGACGAGCGCCATATCAAGCGCGAGGATGTGTTCAAGTTGCGTCCGCTGGTGAAAACTGAGTTCAATATCGAAGGATACCCTTCGCCTGAATTCATGGAACTGGTGCTTCAGGTGAAGCCGGCTCAAGCTACCTTGGTGCCTGATGCTCCGGGCGACCTTACGTCGCACGAAGGATGGGATGTGGAATCAAATATGGAGTTCCTTACCGGAATAGTGGACAGACTGAGAGAAGCCGGAATACGCTCGTCAATTTTTGTTGGCACAGATGTGGACAATATCCGCGCTGCCGCCCGTACGGGTGCTGACAGAGTGGAGTTATACACCAAACCGTATGCCGATAATTATGCGTCAAACCGCGAAAGCGCGGTAGAGCCGTTCGTGACTGCCGCACGCGCTGCCCGCAGTTGCGGCATGGGTGTTAACGCGGGGCATGATTTGAGTTTGGAAAACCTGGAGTATTTTCATGCCCAGGTGCCATATCTCAATGAAGTGTCCATAGGCCATGCCCTTATAAGCGATGCC
>CAMWXV010000018.1 GCA_947178305.1 uncultured Porphyromonadaceae bacterium
CATGCTTGGCCGGGTGGGACTGCGGTTCGGGAGGGTCGGCGAGTCCTATCTGATAGCCCAAAAGGATTTCGGTGTCCTCGCTGTCCATATATGGGTAAACCGAATGCTCCAGGCTGGGCGGGAGGTCGGGCAGTTCGTAGCTTACAGGGAGGCTCAGGGAGGAGGTGACATTGGGAGTGGGATCGCTGACGGAGAACGCGCTATGCATCCATGGCTCAAGCTGCTGCACGGCACGATGTCGGCGGTAGGAGGCATGGAAGCTATTGGCGAGGCGGCTGCGGGGGTTGTGGCGGCCGGTGACGAAGAGGTAGCGGCTATGGCCGTGATAGGTGACGGCCTGATCGTAGTATGTGTAATGGTTGCGGTTGCTTCGGCACCGCCGCAAAAGGTGCGCGCAGAGCACGAAGACCATGTCAAAGCTACGGCCTATGCTGCTCCTGAGTCCGCGCGGGGTGTAGACCTTGACTTGACCGGGGAGGCGCCCGGCGAAGTTCTCGCCGTAGGCACGCGTGAGCGTGCTGACGGCCACCTGCATGGGGGTGCTCCCCTCTTTAAGACGCAATGCGTCTATCCACCAGGCGTAGGAGACAAGACGGTCCAGGAACTGGTCGTCAAGATAGGTGCGTGTCTGGTTGTAGTACAGACGCACGTTGTGACCGTGCTGACGGTTGCGCTCCAGCGTGGCGAAGACGCTGCGCTCAAAGGGGGTGAGCCACAGCGGGCAGTGCCGCTTGAAGCCGTGGAGGTAGTTGGGCAGCGGGACGTGTAGGGTGGTATGCGGGGTGTTTGTCGCCATTTTAGCCGCAAAGATACATCCGCGAGGGCGCTTGGCGGGGGAGAAAAGAGCGTAGAAGAGTGTGATGCTTTTGATTTTAAGTTTTTGTCTGGTTGAGATGCGCGTAGTATCGTAATTCATGAGTAAATAATCTTATTGCTTGTTGGTTAAATTGTGTTAATATCTGTGTGGGTGTGATCTTTTTTTAAAAAAATTATTTATTTGCAAATAAAAGCGACTATTATTAACCAAATTTATAAACCATGAAAAAACTATTATTTTTAATCTTAGTGCTATTCACATTTGTGATGCAAGCACAACAGGTCATAGATCTTTCTACAGGATTATTAACACCAGCGTCATCTTTGCCTAAGCCTGAAAAAATAGTGGAAGAGAATGATAATTCTATAGTCGTTAACTATAAATTTACTTATGCACTTATTGAGCAAGATTCAGTCTATCCCGATAATGTGATTATATCTCTTCCTGGATTTAATAATGAAACCAGAGATGGATTTCCATGTGTGTCAAGAGGAATGGATTCTTTTTTTGTGCCATTAAATTCTAATCCGCAAATGTCGGTGTTGTCAAGTAGTTATATAGAACTTGAATATGATATTGCTTCTGCTCGTAAACCTATGTCGCTAACAAATACAGAGCCTTATGCGAAGTCTAATGTTTTTCCGATAATAGCGTATTCCGGTTTTTGGCCAAATTCTATTTGCGAACCGCTACCAATTGGTCGTCACCGTCATCAACATATAGCCAGGGTTGAAATAAATCCCATACAATACAACATGGAATCTAAGAAAGTGCGAATTTTAACTAATCTCAAATACAAAATTACGTATGTTCCAATTACGGATGAGATTACGGAAAATGAGTGTTGCGATTATATTATAAATCCCAATTTTGCTTCCGCGCAGCTTAAACGGTTTAATTTGGACAGAGAAATGGGGTGGAGTCAAAGAGCCAATGCGGGGTATGCCATTTTTTCTGTGCCCGAATTTGAATCGGCGCTTAAGGATTTCATAGATTGGAAACAAAGGTTGGGGTACAATGTAAAAGCGTTTTATGATGCTAATTGGGATTCCACAAAAATATCTAACAAAATTACAAGTCTTTATTGGAAAGATGAAGCCCGTACGGAAATAGACACTGATTTTAATTTGAGTTACTTGCTGTTTGTTGGTAATGATAGTCTTGTGCCGTCAGGAAGAGTTTCATATAAATGGAATAAGGAGGAAATTTCAGATCAATTTTTTTTGACGGATCTTCCGTATGGATGTATGGATGGAGTTGGAGACCTGTATCCTGACATATACAGAGGGAGATGGCCTGTTTATTTTGAGTCTGAAGTAGAGACAATTGTAGACAAAGTGATTCGTTACGAACATAGACCTCCGTATGATTCTGATTTTTATACATCAGGAACTCATTTCGCTTTTTTTGAGGATGGTAGTAAAGTGGGTGTAAATGACGGTGTCGAGGATGGTAGATTTGTTAAAACCAGTGAGGACTTGTTTAACTATCTAACAAATAACTATGATTATACCATAGATAGGATATATACAATAGATACAACGAAAACAAATAATAAAGATGGCTTGAGATATTGGCCTAAGGAATGGAGCAGGTACTATTCCGAGGGTGGTGATGTTCCTGCTGATATGCTTTATGAGAATGGATTCAATTGGCAACACACTAATCATGATCTTAACAAGTCTATAAACAAAGGTCCATCCTATTTATTCGTATCAGGGCATGGTAGTGAAAATACGTGGGCATGGGGTACCAATCGGTGGTATGCTTCGTATGATGTTAAATGGCTAAAAAACAGAGAGCGGATTCCTGTGATTTTCAGTATTTCATGCTTGACAGGGAAATTTAATGATTATAGATGTCTTATGCGTCAATTTTTGTCAAATCCTAATGGCGGGGCTATTGGTGCATTCGCATCATCGCATGTTACGTACTATAATCAGTTTGCGGCTCTTACTCAATATTTCACAAATGCAATATGGCCTGTACCGGGTATAAGATTATATGAAAATAACCGTATACAAGTTAATGAATCAGCATTTGAATCGCCACATTCTATTCAGCAGTTGGGGGTTATTTTAGACCATGCGGTGTACAATTTACCTTCGGTTTCATATGGAACTTCAAATTTCACACGTAATACATTTCACTGTTACGGTGATCCGTCGTTGTATTTTAGAACACAGGAACCCATTACTTTTGACTCTAGTACAGAGGAAGTCAATCGTACAGCATTTGGAATAAATGCATATTTACACGATGTTGAGGGTTTTATATGTTTTTATGATCCGACTACAGGTAAGTCACAAAGATTTTATGGAACTGAGGCATCATTTGTTCCTGAATATTCTAATGTTGTTAAATATATAGATGTAACTGTTTATACGCCAAACAGTGTGCCTTATACTGATTTTGGTGAATTTTATCCGGGTTACATTGGTCCAGATGTCAGTGGCACGAGATTGTTGGGCTTTAGAGGCAACTTGGATGGCTCAACTGCGACAATTGATTATTACATATCAATGGCTGATAAAGGCAAGAGGCTTGAAATATTAATAGTGGATATGAGCACTGGTAATATTATTTCCAGCTGGCCTTTGAATGAAGAAACAACTGAGTTTGGACAAAAATGTTCTGTAGGAATATATTGCCATAGTGGTTTGATGACTGCATCATTGATGGTTGACGGGTATCCGGTGTCCAATATCAAAGTTCAAATTAAATTATAAATCTGTAAATTTAAAGTTATGATCAATATGAAGAGTTTTATAATGGCATTGCTAATGTCTGTCATGATGGTTCCTGTGGCTGTGTCACAAGATGATAATAAAGAATATAAAGTTGGTGATTATTATTACAGATTGTTCATTGGCAATGAGTGGTATTGTCCATCGGATTGCAATTCGGTGCAGTTGACACGTTCGGAGCTGGTTGAAGAGTATCCGGTTGGTGATGTTGTTGTGCCCGATTGTGTGTCCATTGAGGGGGTGGAGTGTCAGGTTGTTTCGGTAGTGATGACGGCATTTAACTGGATGTCTGAAGGCCAAGTTCTTAAACTACCATCAACAATACGACACATTGAGAGGAATTTTGAAGAGGACGAAAAGGTGTTTGGTGAAGATACAAGAAGGGTGTCGGTTGTGTATCCCGAACAAATAGAATCGGTGGGTAGTTATGGCTTGGCTTTTGCCAATCTTGATGAATCTGTGTCGTTTCCATCAATAAAGACAGTTAGGTATGCGGCGTTCTACGAATCCGGCGTTTCAAATCTTTCATTTGGTCCAAATCTTACGATGGTTGGTACCGGGGCTTTGTCTGATGACGGTATCACAACCTTGAATTTTGAACCTAACGCATCCGGATCTATTTCCTTTGCGTCATTCAGCGTGGGATCCGATATGATGGAAGAGTTGAAATTGCCTGAACGAAAAGTGATGAATCTGTCAGAACAGATTTGTAGACGGTCAACGAGTTTAAAACGTGTGGTTTTTCCTGATGTCTCTACTATAAATTATATATCATTGGTAAATTCAATAGTTGGAATTACTCAGTTTCCCTATGGGTATATTTTTGCTGAAAATCCCAATCTTTCAGAAATAGTGTGTCTTGGGTGTGTTCCTCCTGAATTTAATATACCTGAGTATTTTTATGATTACTTTTCAAAGGGCAGGCTCTGTGTTGCTGATAATATGGAAGAGTGTGTGCTCAAAGTGCCTGCCGGATGTGAGGATGCTTATCGCAGCCATCCTATTTGGGGGCATTTCAAGGCTGTTTACGGATTTGAGAACGGTGATTACACGAGTGTTGATGGTGTCGGTTCTGATGATGTTGGAAATTCTAATAATACGGAGTATTATAATCTTCAAGGTATAAAGGTTTCTACGCCTGTTAAAGGGCAACTTTATATACGCAAAACCGGATTTGATGTGGAGAAAGTGGTGCTTTGATTTGGCTATAAATTTTAATAGAAAGCAGCCATGCGCATTAAGCGCATGGCTGCAGTTTTTTATGGATGAAGATGCTTTGTGTTTATAGCGAGTTTGTGAGTATTTGCGCTATTTCGGCTTCGGAAAGTGCCACATACCGGTTGTCGGGGTTGTCCAATCCTTCCGCCGCTATGTGGTGTGCCATCTCGTTAATACGGCTTTCGTCTATACCCACTTGGCGCAGGTGCATCGGCAGACCGATGGATTCAAAGAATTTGTATGTGCGCTCTATGGTTTGTTCGGCAATCTCCATAGGTGGTAGGTTGCGGTCTATGCCATAGAGGTTTGTTCCGAGGCTTACAAAGCGTTCCAATGTGCGGTCGCTGAGTATGTGACGCATCCAGCGCGGTGTGATTATGGCCAGGCCTTCGCCGTGGGTTATGTCGTAGTATGCCGACAGGGCATGCTCTATTGAGTGCATCGGCCAGCCGGATGGGGAGTTGCCGAGTTCAAGAATGCCGTTACAGCCGTACATGCAGGTATACATGATTTCGGCACGGGCTTGATAGTCGTCGGGGTGGGCAATGGCTGTCGGGGCGTAGTGGATGAGTGTGCGAAGCAGGGTTTCGCAGAATCCGTCGGCTACCATGTTGTGGTGTGCGCAGAAATATTGTTCAAGCACGTGGTTGAATGCATCGGCCACGCCGGCAGCTGTGTGCTTGGCGTTTACAGTGAATGTATATGTGGGGTCAAGAAACGAGCATACTGGATACAGATGCGGGTCTATGTAGGCCACTTTGTCGTTGGTTTCGGTGCGCGAGATCACTCCACCGGCATCGTATTCGCTACCGGTGGCTGCAAGTGTCATTATATCCACGATAGGCAGGGCATCGTTGGTTTTTACTTTGTATATGATGAGGTCCCAAGGGTCGCCGTCGTATTTCGCTCCGGCGGCAATGGCTTTGGAGCAGTCAAGTACCGAGCCGCCGCCCACCGACAGAATCATGTCTATGTTGTGCTCTTTGCAGAGTTTTACTCCGTCAAGTACCGATGGGTTGTATTTGGGGTTCGGTTCTATGCCGGAGAGTTCTACTATTTCAAACTCTTTTGTCAACTCAATGACTTTTTGGTAGAGTCCTGTTCGCTTGATACTTCCGCCTCCGTAGGTAAGGAGCACTCGTTTGCCGAGCGGGCGTAGCACTGTGGGTAACTGGTCAACCACGCCTTTGCCGAATATCACACGCGTGGGGGTGTGGTAGTCAAAATTCTGTATCATAAATGTCTGTTTTAAGCCATAAAGATAGGAATTTTAAGATTGATTACGTCGGTTTTTGCACATATTTCATTGTAATGAGTTATTTTTTACTCCGCAATGTGGCAAATACGCTAAAAAAAACATACCTTTGCGTTATAAAGAGGTACAATATCCCCCGATATGAGAGTAAAAATACATAGAGAAGGCACTAATATATTGATTATATTGCTTCTGATGCTGGTTATAATCAATGTTCCGTCGTGGATGTTTATCCGTCCGCTGGCTATTCCCGTTGTTTTCACATCCATATCGGCCATTGTGTTTCTGCTTGTGCTGAATTTCTTCCGTTCGCCACGACGTAATTTCATTGGTGATGAAGAGAACGTGGTCGTGTCGTCTGTTGATGGCACGGTGGTGGCTCTTGAGGAGGTTTATGAAGGGGAGTTCCTTCACCGCAGGGTCATTCAGCTATCGGTGTTCATGACTGTGTTCAATGTGCATGCCAATTGGTTTCCGGTGAATGGTACTGTTGAGGCGGTGCGTCATCATAACGGTCGTTTCCTTTCGGCGTATCTGCCCAAAAGCAGCACTGAAAACGAACGCTCAAGTATTCTTATTCGTACTCATGGCGGACATCAGGTGCTCGCGCGACAGATTGCCGGAGCTGTGGCTCGTCGCATAGTCACCTATGCCTATCCTGGAGTGGAAGCCTCTATTGCCGACCACATGGGTTTTATCAAATTCGGTTCGCGTGTGGACATATTCTTGCCGCTTGATGCGGAGGTATTGGTGAAGATTGGACAGAAAACCACCGGTGGCACTACTGTCGTGGCCAGGCTTAAGCCTATGGGTGCTGCTACATGAGCATTGACAGATTTGCTGTTTTCCCCTTTTGCAAACTTTTATACAAGTAAGCAATGTTTCGTACAATTAAATCGTATATTCCCAACACTGTAACATGCCTTAATTTGTTGTCTGGCACTGTGGCCTGTGTTTTGGCTTTCAATTTCTATCATCCCATTGGAGGAATGCTGGGTTATCAATGGGCGTTCTTGTTTATAGCCGCCGCTGCTCTGTTTGATTTCATGGACGGGGCGTTGGCTCGTATGCTTCATGCATATTCAGACATGGGCAAGGAACTTGATTCGCTGTCGGATCTTGTGAGCTTCGGTCTTGCTCCAGCCATGTTGGTTTTCAATTACATGAACTATTTCAGTGCCGACTTTACACTTTGGTCGTTGGTGGCATTGTTTATTGTTGTCATGGGTGCTTTAAGATTGGCGCGCTTTAATGTGGACACTCGTCAAACGACATCGTTTATCGGGTTGCCTATCCCGGCAAATGCCATATTTTGGATAGGTATGCTCGCGTGGCTCATACACACTACGTATCCCGGCGATATTGTTATGGCTGTAATGGTGGTTGTGATGTCGCTGCTAATGGTATGCAACTTGCCCATGTTCTCTCTGAAATTCAAGAATTTTGCCATTGCCGACAATTATCTTCGCTATATCATACTGTTTGCGGCGGTTGTGTTTGTCTGTATCGGTGGACTCCCCGGGCTTGCTTGGACCATAATGCTTTATGTATTGTTGTCTTTGGTTTCTGTGCTGTTTTCTTCTAAAACCGGGAAACAAGAGCCGTGTGGCGATTGTTAAAATATCAAACGTGTACATAATTTGAGATGTCTTTGGGAACACTAATTCTCGTAACGATACTTGTAGTGATAGGGGTATGGCTTTTTCGTGCCTTCCGTAAGGTGCGTAGGATATACCGTATGTTGTTTTATGGTGAGATGCCAGATGAAGGACAACGCAAGCGCACAAATACGCAAAACTCTTATCGGCGATATTCTGAACGTCCGCAACGTAGAAAAAACAAAGTGTTTACTGAGCAAGATGGAGAATATGTGGATTTTGAAGAAATAAGTGTGGGGGCATCACAAGACACACAATCTGCGCCTGGTGTTTACGCAACGGAGGAGCAGGTGGAAGATGCGGAGTGGGAGGAGATAAAATAATAGAAGGCTTATGGCGCAATATTATATGCACGAGCTTTTCAGTTTTTTTGAGCAACTGAAAGAGAATAATAACCGTCCATGGTTTAATGAACATAAAGCGCAGTATTTGCGTTTGCGTGAAGCGTGGCTGGTTGACATTGATCGTATGATTGCGGCAATGGCGCAATGGGAACCATCGCTTGCGCATCTTGAGGCAAAACAGTGTGCCTATCGTATTTATCGCGACACTCGTTTTTCTCCTGATAAAACCCCTTTTAAACTTAATTTCTCTGCCGCGTTTGCCAAAGGTGGTAAAAATGATATTCATGCCGGCTATTATATAGAAACTGGATTGCGACAAGGATTCTCGGGGCTTTACGGTGGAATTTACTGCCCTGACGCACAATTACTAAAGAAATTGCGTCATGCCATAGTGGACAATATTGAAGAATTTGAGGATATTATTCACAATCAGGAACTTGAAAAAGAATTCCCAGGATGGGTAGGGGAGAGCCTTAAGACCATTCCCAAAGGGTGGCCCAAAGATCATCCACAAGCAGAGTTGTTGCGTCTTAAAGACTATGGCAAAGCGCATTTTTGTAGCAAAGAGTTTTTTCTTGATTCCGCATGGCCTGAACGCTCGGCTCGTCTTTTTCAATTATTGAAACCCATGATTGATTTCCTTAATTACAGTATAGACGAATAAAAAAAACAAAAAAAACTTCGCAATAAATTTGCACAATTAAAATATTAGTGCTACCTTTGCATCGCTTTTGACAAGAAGCACCTACGGAGATTCGCTAGCTCAGTTGGTAGAGCACAACACTTTTAATGTTGGGGTCCTGGGTTCGAGCCCCAGGCGGATCACGAAAGGGTTCGGAAGAACACCGCAAAGCACTGAAATCAGTTGATTTTCAGTGCTTTTCTTTTTGGTGAAATTGCAGGATAACGCAGAATATTACCTACAGGCGTGTACAAAACGTGTACATCGTGTTTCGTGTACAAAAATGTACACGGTTACACGGAAAGGCCCGCAACAGGTTGAGGACTGCACATTTGCAGAAATTCAACTTTGAAAAAGTGGGGTTCTGCGGGCGGGAACGCGACCCTCGACCCACAATTCGGGTGTGACATGGCGAATTTTAACTTTATTTAAGATTTAGTCTTGTCCGATGATTTTGTCTGTCGTCCCTGCTGTGGTCTTCCCCATTCTGCCGTGTGAAATTCGTGTACAATGTTAAATCTCGCTGAAAAATCGGCCGGATGTACACGGTTACGCCATCTCCGGAGTATCATGTTCCGAAGCGCATTTGGAATCCGGGTTAAAAATGAGTATCTTTAAGTAACCATTAAACCCGTAAGTAACATGACAAACAACCCTTATTTCACCCTGACCTTCTTCACAAGGAAGCCAAGGTCGGAAGGCTACACCGACCACAAGGTGTATGTCAGAATTTCAGTGGCAGGTCAGCAGACTGACCTCGCCATAGGCCGCTCGGTCAATCCTGAAAACTGGGACCAGAAACGCAAGCTCTCGAAAGGTCGCTCCCGGCGCGATCTGGAGCTGAACAAGTACCTCGATGAGATACGGGCCAGATTCTGCGAGATTCATACCAATCTCGTCCGTGAGAAGAAACTCGTCAACCCTATTGTTATGCGCGACCTGTTTCTCGGCAAAGTTGAGAAGCCTAAGATGCTATGTGAGATTTTCACTGAATCCAACGTAAAGAGAAAAGAGGAAATGGAACGCGGCGATATGGTCAATGCAACCTATCTGCGCTGGGAACGTTGCGTAACATACCTCGGTGAGTTCCTGCGTCTGACTATGAATGTCGATGATATTCCGGTAAGGGATGTCACGGCAGGAATGATAGATGATTTCGAGCATTTCCTGCGTGTCCGCAAGAACTGCGCTAACAACACAGCTGTGAAGTACCTCCGCTATCTCAAGAACACTATCCAGTATGCCATCGCGCATAAGTGGATAACAGAAGACCCGTTCATCGGCAGGAAGTTCCACCGCACTCAGGCGAAACGCCAATTTCTGACTGAGGCTGAGATTATGGAGATTCTCAAACTCGACTTCTCCATGATGCCGCGTCTGGAACTTGTCAGGGACACATTCGTGTTCTGCTGCTTCACCGGCCTTGCATTCTGCGATATTAAATCGCTTCAATGGAGCGACATCGAGAAAGACCGCGACGGCAATATGTGGATACGCAAATCCCGTGAGAAAACCGGCGAGTTGAGCATCATACCGATGTTGGAGGTGCCGCGTCAGATAGCCGACAAATATGTCAACCACCCTGTTGCTATATCCACAGGAGTCGTGCTTCCCGTATGCTCCAATCAGAAAATGAACGCTTATCTCAAAGAGATTGCAGATCTCGCAAAGATAACCAAGCCTCTGACCACCCATATCGCGCGACACACTTTCGCGTCTCTGTCGCTCAACAACCATGTCCCTCTCGAATCAATCCAGAAGATGCTCGGACACAGCGACATCAAGACAACGCAAATCTACGCAAAGATTCAAGACCAGACCGTCTATGAGGATATGCAGACCATGCGCAACCGATTTGACAGACTGAGCATTAACAGATGACATCAATATCAGATAACTGAAAAGGGAGAGCTACCGGTCGATTCGGTAACTCTCCCTTTTAATATTTGGGTATGTAGATTGAGGACAAGTATTCCGCTATATCCTTTTCTTCATAAAGTATCTTTCCGTCAAGACGATAGAACGGAATAATGCCTCTGTCGCGGAAGTCCTGCAATGTTCGGCGCGAAATGCCAAGTCTTTCCGATAATTGGGCATCGGTCATAAAGCGTTTGCCCATCAGGAATGGTTTATATTCCAATGCTATTTCCTCCAGCATCTCAATATTTCGCCTTCCCATCGAGAGGAATTTTCTTATAACGTCATGTTCTTTGTCATATATTTCTTTCACTCTTGCCTTTGTTTATTTTTGAATATACGTCCTCTGACTTGTAAAAACATTTCCGTCCATGTTTGACGTAGCCGAGTTGTCCGAGCGTTTTCATAGTTCTCACTTTCCGGGTTGAAACACATAATAGTTCCGCGACGGTCTCAGTTGGAATCCATTTGCCGGATTGGATTGAGCGGCACTTCTCATACATCGCTGCAATCAAAACGGACTGATACTCCATTATCTCGAACATTGCATCCAGTGCCTCTTTGTCGATTCTTACGTATTCCAATGTTTAGCGGTTTCAGTTGTGACCGATTGAAAAAGAAGGCGGAGTCCCCTCCGCCTTCAACCACTAAATCCGCAAGTCGTATGTTACATAGACTGCGATTCGATTGCGAATTTAGTGAATTATTTTCAAACGGCGGTTATTTTCAGTATAATTTGGCTTCAATCGGGGCGAATGACAGCCCTTTGCCCTTTCCGCGTACAACGATGTCGTAGAACTCATGGCCGTGGCGGTTGGTGAACATTATCTGCGATGTGTAGCCGTGGGTCAGAAGACTGGCGACCTCCTTGTCGGTGAACTTGTGGCCCATGAACTGCAACGGCATTGCGAATCCGCAGACGTGGCATTTCGCAACACGGGGATAGCGGATAACCGAGTGTCGGCCGCATATCGGGCAGACATGGGTATCTACCTTAGCCGGGAACAGACGGTGGTCGGTGATGAGCTGTTCGGTCTTGTCATAGATCCATTTGCCATACTCATTCATGAGCTGCACTCCGCCGACACTGATCTTGCGGTCGCCGTAGAGCCGTTCAACCTCTACCTGATATGCCATAAGGTGACCGAGGGCATAAGTTGCGTTGAAGGTTTCAAGCAGGAGATTTCCCTCGCCGGTGATTGCCGGTTCACCGCATACGTCCAGAAGAAGGCGGTTGTCGCGGAGACGGTCGAATGCGTCCGCCACATCATGGTGTGCCAATGTGAAAGGCATACCGGGATTGTATTTGTCCGACAGTGAACGGAGCAACATTGAGATGGAGCAGAGAAGGTCGTTCATCTTGGGCGCGGTGGGAGCCACTGAGGTGTGGGAGAACTGGGATTTACCGGTGAGTTTCACTTCCACGACTTTCGGCACCTTGATGTCGGGAGTGTAAGGGATAGTTCCATAGAACGGTTCGCCATTGATTTCCACCTCTACAACCAGCTCGTTCACTGCGGTAGGCCCTGCAAGGTTGGCGTAGAATCGTGAACGTATAAGGTCATATACACGCTGTTCATCACTGTCGAGAAAAAGAGGTTTGTTGCCTGATATTATGATGCCGTGATTGCCGGAGATTGTACCGTCGGCGGCAAAGGGATACTTCCTGCACCATTTGTAGCGGCGGAGTTCATCGCGCAACGATTCGGGCAGTTTTGCGCATGATGTCAGGGGCGACGAGATAAAACCACGCTCATAGAGGCTGACGGCGATGTCGCGGGTTGTTGAGAAATTGAGGTTGAGTTTTTCCCATGCCTCGCTCTGGAGCGTGGCGAGAGTGAAGAGTGCCGGAGACGGACTCATCTCAGTGTCGAGCATAACATCGGAAGCCTCGACTGTTGCCGGCACACACAGATTCTTGTATGCCTCCGCCGCCTCCTCTTTGGTGGAGTATGTCGAACAAGAATAGAATTTGACATCCTTGCCGAGTGCCACGCCGCTCACCATTACGGAATGGGTGGTGACGGGAACGTGTTGGCCACGGGCTTCTGCGTCGGATTCAAGATAGTTCTTGACGGCGGCAAGTACAAGCACGTCCTGACGGCAGATAGGCGACTTCATTTCCTTGAATAGTGAACGGTATGCTTCCGAAACATTGTACTTGAAAGCCTCGTCCATCGCCATGCCCACAAGTCCTGTTTGGGCGAGATTATGGAACTTACGTCCCCACTGACTGGTCTTGAACGCCGACTTGATTGCCTTGCGCTCCAGACGGGTCAGGAACATACGGCTTGTGGGTGCGCCGACTTTGAAGAAACGGCAGATGTTGGCGAAACGTCCCTGAGCGTCGGCTCCGCCGTCGGACGCGAAGATTACCTCATCGCCGCCACGGATAAGTTTGCCAATATAGTCGGCATAGGTCTTGTCCTCGGTCGAGATTCCGTAACGGCCGTTTTCATCAAGAGTATGTCGGATACCGTAGGTGTAGCGTTCCGGCACGATGGGGAGAGCGTCCTTGCCGGGAAGCACTCCAAGTCCGAATGGACGGATGAAGTCAGGAGTGACGGTGATGACAGCGATGTCATTGTTGTAGATTACGCCGGGGACGGCTACATTGGTGGTTACGTTAAGGGCGCGGGCGATGGCTGAAGCCACGGGAGCGGCCTCGGTAATTATGACTTTCATGTCTGAAAATTTTTTAGAGTTTGTAAATTGGGTTTGTTGAAGGCTGACACTCTCAGCCGGGAGGTTTGGAGAGAATGACACGGGGAGTTCGCGACCTCCCCATGTCGGCGGGAGGATTGCCATATCATCGCTTGCGCACGCGAGGGAATGGCGGTCTGCTCAATTCAGAGCTTGCGGATAAAGTGGTTGAAGGTCAGAGTTTGGGGCCTTTTGGCTTTTGCTGTTTCTTCTGCTCTTCGTTTTTGGGTTCGGTCTGCCCCCTCTGGAGCGGTTCCTTAACCCCTTTTGTGGGTTCGTTGGTCTTACCCTCATTGTTGACAGCATATTGCGTCTTGCTCTCGCTGGCTATGCCGACAACCTTCTCTTTGTCGGGATAGACATAGGTCTGCTTCGGACGCTGCTTCTCAGGGTCAAACTGGAGATATACCGTGCAGGGATTCCCGTTTCGGTCAGGGATTTCACCTACCATAATCTGTTTGCCGGCACGATAGTCAGCTTGGGCAGTTTCGGAGAGCGGCACTCCTTTCCATTTGGTGAGGTTCTTGATGTTGCCCTCCTTGTCGAGCCACGAGTTGTACTGCTGTCCACCCTGTTCCTGAGATTGTTCCTGCTTCTGGCGGTATTGTTCCGAGTTGACGAAAACCACATCGCGCTTGTCGGCATTGTACTGGAGGTCGGCGGTAAATTTCCGTCCGTTGGGCAGCTCGATATGCTGCTCCCTGATTATGCCTCCGTCTTTGAGGACGCCGATCTGCTTCATGTCAAGTTCGATGTTGGAGACCTTGTTCTTGATGTAGATTTTATCCACAGGGATACTTTCAATCTCATTGGTGAGACGGTCGATGCTGACGAGCGACTTCTTGACCTCCCCGGTTTTCGGGTCGGTTAGGTCAACAGGTCTGCCAAGATTTCCTGTCTTGCGGAGCTGAGCCTTGTCTTCGTCCGTGAAGGTATAGCCTTTATAGGCTTTGTCGAGCTGAGGCTCGTGCTTCACGAAATGAGGCGTGAGGGTAAAACTGCCGTCAGGATTGGACTTGAACGAGAGCCGGGCCTGTGCCTCGAATTTCTCGCCGCCGATTTCCGGTCTCACGGTAAAAAGCTGCGGAGACTTGTGGTTATATACCATCTGCTGCATTGCTCCGGATTTTTCGAGGTCATCTCTCTTGATGCCCCATTGTTTTTCGATGGTGTCCCAGTCAACTTTGTTGGGGTCAACCGGTGCCATCTTGATTGCGGTCGAAGTCTCCTTTGCCGGAGTCTGGTCATGCTGTTCAGTAACCGTCTGTTCCTTTGCCATTGATTTGGTGTCAACCTCAAATGGTTTAAGGAGGTCGGCGTTAGCCACAGGGTCTTGGAGCATATCGGACATTGCCGGGCCGATTTTGTCGAATTCAGTTTCAGGAATCTTGAAGAAACCGAATAGCGAAGGGTTCTTTGCCTGTCGGATGAAGTTCGACATGAAGGCTTCGAGGGGATTCTGACCTTTGGAAAATTTCACAAGGTCACTGAGCTTCGCGGATTTTACATCCGCCATTTTCGGGGTGCCGTCGGGATTCTGTCCCACGACTGCGCCGACCTGCCCTGTTTCGTTGTTGCGGGCAATCAGCACTTCAGATTGTTGCTGTTCTTTGTTTTGTTCCATTAAAATTATTTGGTTAAACATTACGCCGGACTTGCGGCGCGATAATTATCTCTGGGGTGCGGTTGATTCATCTTCAATTTCGTTGGGAACAAAATTGTTGGTGATGTAATCATCGAACTGGTCTTGTGTTACAAAGACAGTGTGTCCGTCTTTGCTTGACCAATAACTGATTTTCTTCTCAGCACGAAGTCGCCGGAATGTCCTCGGACTTTTGTTGAGACCTATGGCGAGGTCTTCAAGCATTATTATCTCTTTGCCTTTGTATTTCAGCTTGGCTTTACCGGACTTTTCGGCTATTTCTTTCAAAGACTCTGTCATTGAGCCGAGAAGAAATACCATTGTTCCTACTGCGTCCATGATCCATTTCTTGAATGGTTCGGACTCCGGATATTGAGGAGGTGGTGAAGTATTCATATCGGGTGTTGTTTAAGTTTTACGATGCAAAGTTACTGCGGCTTTTCTCGGGCATTGTAAGCATCGGATAAGTGCTGATGTTTTATTGTTTCAAATGTCTTATCTTTACTGAAATTCAGATATATATTTCTCTCATTACACTCAAAACCATAAGCAAGTATCAGCGTCTAAGCATACTATCATGCTGCAAGCTCGGCATTTACTACATCCACCATGCTGTCGAGGAAGTAAGTAACGCGGCTACCTTTGGCCGGACAACGGCGTTTTATTCCGTCTCTTGCATTTTGGTATTTCTTCGGGTCGAATTCCAGACCAAAAAGGGAATGGAGACCTTTTTTAATATGCTGCTGTGTCGCTTTACTTCCGCCGTTGATGAGTTTGCAAGCAATTATAAGGTGTATGAGTTCACAGAAGTCTGCATAATTGCCTGTAAAAGTAACTTCTGCCGTAGTTTCCTGCACTTCTTTATTTTCAGTGACAGGGTCTAATGCTATTTTCGCTGATACAGCCATCTCAATCTGATTGAGCAGACATTTGGCTATTTCAAGGATACGCTTTGCATAACGGCTCAACAAGCCCTTAGCATAGCCAAGTATTTCAGCCACTTCGGAAATGAATATTGACAACCCCGTGTGTATTACTCGCCAATGGGTGTTGCTGTGAGCATATTCCACAAGTTCGGCTCTCATATCTGAATAGTGTGCCTTGATGTTGTCTTCATCGCCATCTTCCAACTGGAGAAAGAACTTGGCGTTCAGGAGGGTAAATATTTCCATATCATTTGTCGTTTTGTGTTACGCCAATCCTTAATTCGTTTTATTGAAAATGGTTCGCTGTGAAATTGAATTTATTTTTAGTTTCTTATTATCCAATATATTAACTGCGTAAATATGAGTCTATATGTCTTTTATTAAATTGTTAAAAGTGTTGTTTTTGTTATACACTGTGTTGTATATTCAACATTTTATGACTGCGATTAAGTATGTATTTATCTAAGCAACATGACTTAAAATCGGATAAAATTTAGTAACTTTGCAATGATTATTTGCGAACAAATACCCTATATACATTTGTTATTATGGATGAATTTCTAATCACAACCCAAAATAGTCTTATGAATATAGACAATGATCCACCGAGTAGTCGGCGCCTTCTCATCTATAGTTCCCGGATAGAGGATGGCAAGAAGCTGGAAGAGGTATTTTCCAAAACGGGGACAAAAGTACAGACTACCAATAGTGTCAGCGATGCAAAAAGGATACTCGAAAGAAATGATTTCAGTATGCTTGTTGTGGCAGTCGCAGACAAAGATTGCGATGGAATGAAACTATTGGAATGGACAAATGATACTATTTTAGGTATCAAGAAAGTTGGAATCGCAAAAAATCAATGTGTCGAGCTATATAATAAGGTGTATAAGCTCGGTGCAGACCATCTTTTCTATTTCGACTCGCTTGTAATAGACAAGCTCACACTTGCTATCGAAGAGTTGCATAAGAACGGGAAAAGATGGTTTGAGCGTAAAAGCGGAGGATTTCAGGGATGCTCCAAGAGAATCATTGCTGAATGTAGTTCAGATGCCACATTACTGCTTGCCGGGCCTCATGGCGTAGGCAAAAGTGCCATAGCAAGACTCATACACGATAACAGCCCTCGTCGTTCTGAACCATTCATCGTTGCGGAATGTGCCCATTACATGAGCGCAGCGGAAACAATGGATATATTCCGTGGAAAAGAATTAGGTATCAAGCATCCTCTCTACCGCAACCAACAAGGGCTATTGGCTCAGGCCAACAGAGGAACGCTGTTTATCCATGAGGTATGCCACCTTCCTATCCATGTTCAGGAAGTTCTTGCAACTGTTATCCAACGAGGCGTTTTCACACCGCAGAACCTCACGAAAGAGGTAAAATTCTCAGGTCGTATAATATTCTCGACAAATGTTGATCTCGCTGAAAAAGTAAGAGCCGGTGAATTTTCGGAAGCATTATATCATTGCATACATAGTAATGTATTGCGAGTTCCACCCCTATCAGATTGTCTTGATGATGTGATTCCACTTGCAGAATGCTTCATAAAACAGTATTGCGCCGAAAATGGATTAAGTGTCCCCCGTTTGACAAAAGGGGCTATCAACAAATTGAATAATCACATCTGGGTCAGCAATGTCCGCGAATTATACAGCACTATTGTCCGTGCATGTTCTGAATACAGAGGCGACACCATTGGCAAGGATGATATTACATTGTATGAGACAGAAAAAGAAGTCAGCCATCACTCCCGAAGGTATCGTGTCACCAAAGCCTTACAGCACACGAAGGGAAATAAAGCACAGGCGGCTAAACTGCTCGAAATCAATCGTACAACTCTATATGCGTGGATGAAGGCAGAAGGTATTTCAAAGGATTATAGATAAGGAATTGAATGGCGACGCTCTATTTTTCAAGAGTGTCGCCATTCAATTTATCTACAATTTCGGGCCGGCGGCGCGAAAACCTCCGGGGGGAGTTATGCCACAACCACCAATTATGATGCGGGAACTTAACGGTTCCCGTTCTTTGTATATGGTTGTCGGCTCTGCCACCATTGACTTCTTGGAGTCCTGACTCTGAGACGGTGCAGGTTCATCGAGTAGCTCTCCGTTGCCTTTTGTCGGCGTGACTACTTTGGCACGGGCGGCTTCCTCAGTATCGCTGGGTTTCAGTTCCGCAGTTATCTTGCGGTCGAGGCTGGCGAGTTCGGATTTGAGCTGCTTCAACTCCTCCTCCTTGCCCCATTGTTTGGCGACAATGCCTTCCAAGATTGGGACATCAGCTTTGAGTTTGGCGGTGCGTTCCTCGTATTGCTCAACTATGCCGGGGATTTTCTCCAGTGCGTTGACAAAATTCATACAGGCGGCGTGAGTGTCGCTCATGGCAATGAATCCGTTATTGTACTTGTATTTGTATGAGCCTTCGACAACGAATCGGTTCTGCACTCCCTCCCTGCCATCAATCAGGGTGTGCTCTGATATTATGGAGATTGGGAAGCCATAGACTTCGCCCACACGCTGATACTGACCGTGGGTGTCGGTACGTTGTGCCAGTCCTTGCAGATGAACTCCCATATTCTGCTCGTCCTCGAACTTGCAGCCATCAACAGTGAGGTTGTTGACTGGGTTGCCATCCTTATCCCGCTGGACTACGGAAGAATATTTTTCATAGTCCGCCTTCATCCGCTCCATAGCCGCCTCGTTGTTCTGAATATCATGGGTAATGGTACTCAGACGGAACTCAGCATCAGCACGGCCCTTTCCAAAGGATTTACGCTCACTCTCCAGTGACGCGATGCGTTTCTCCAACTTGGCTTTATCCAACAGGTCTGTATTGCCGGAGAGGATAGCCATATACTCGGAGAAATTCATGCCTGATTTCTCATCCATAGCACCTTCGTCAATAGTTCTCGCTCCGAGCGCTCCGGATTTCAACTGCGCAATGAAAGTGGCCTTACAATGAAGAAGGTTGAACTTGTAGGAGTCCAGCGATTTCTCTACTGCATAGATGATTACATCCACTTTGTTGTCAGCATATAGTTTGGCAATCTCGTTGCCTGCACGGACTCCTCGACCGTTGCGCTGTTCCAGATCACTTGGGCGCCAAGGTGTATCGGTATGATGAATTGCGACACACCTTTTCTGGGCGTTGACTCCGGTGCCAAGCATTGAGGTAGAGCCGAACAGGACACGAACATCACCGTCGTTGGTCGCCTGAATCACAGCCTTTCTTGACCGCTCAGTCTTGCACTCCTGAATGAAGCGGATTTCATGCGGCGGTATGCCATAGTCCTCAATGAGTTTGCGCTTGACCTCCGAATAGAAGTTCCATTCGCCGGGCTTGTATGTCCCAAGGTCGGAAAATACAAACTGAGTCCCGCGCTGCTCATCATATTTATGGTAATACTGAGAAATCATCTTGGCGCAATGGCTGGCCTTGTTGTTCGGATCATCGGAATAACTGGGGTCAATCATTCTCATGTCGAGAGCCATCTTTCGGGCATAGTCCGTGGCTATGAGCATCTTTGCCTTCTCCTCAGTGTCAGACAACGGCGCACGACCTAAGATTGTGGCATCGCCACTCTTGGCAAACTCCATAAGTTTCTGAATGAAAACCTCCTGCTCCTTTGTCGGAGGGATATTATGGAGAATCTCATTCTTCATCGGTCGGTCAACACCCACATCTTCTGCGGTTCTATAGTCCGTGATCTCGTTGTAAAAGGCTGCCAACTCCGGCACCTTGATGAAGTAGCGGAAACGCTCCTTCTGTACCAGATTGTTGGTGACATTGAACTCGAAGTCGGTAGTCTTCTTGGCGAATATTGCCGCCCAAGCGTCGAAACACCTTATCTCCTGCCTTTCAAGTTCTTTCGGACGCAGATACTTGAACAACAGATACAACTCTGTCAATGAGTTGGAGATTGTCGTACCACTGAGGAAAGTGGCACCGAGGTCTTTGCCATTCCTCTCTTGGATGGTACGGATTGCATACAACAGGTTGAGTGCCCTCTGGCTTCCCTCACTATTGCCGAGACCTGCCACTCTATCATGGCGTGTGTTGAACATCAGGTTCTTGAAGTTCTGCGACTCATCAACGAAAATGTGGTCGATGCCCATCTGCTTGAAATCCACGACACTATCCTTATTCTTCTCCATCTGATATTGGATGGTGGCTATCTTGGCGGTCAGATTTTCCTTTCGCTTGATAAGACCTTTGAGCATACCACGGGAAATGTCGTGTCCCTGCTGCTTGATGACTTCAAGATTCTCCTCAACCGTATCAAGTTCCGCTTGCAGGATTTGCTGCTGCATTTCCGGCGACTGCGGTATCTTGCCGAACTGGTCG
>CAMWXV010000019.1 GCA_947178305.1 uncultured Porphyromonadaceae bacterium
GAGCAGAATCTCTATTGGGAAAAAATGCCGATTACAACGAACTCAGTGTAATAAAAATCCATCGGGCTTTATCCCTTGCCACATCCGGACACTTCAGTCAAGCAATAGACATTCTCAAATCCATAAACTCCAAGCTACTGACACAAGATGCCCGGCAGGAATTATACGACTCATTTCAATGGACATACGGCGTATGGGCCGAATACTCGGGCAACACCCCATATGCAACGGAATACAACAATTTGAGCATCATATATCTTGATTCGCTACTGACAATAACCGAACCTGACACTCCACAATATTTCTATCATTCAGCAGAGATTTCATTACGACAAAAAAACAATCCAAAAGCTAAAGAGTATTACGCAAAAGCGCTTGAATCCATACCCCGAAACATACGACTCTACGCCCAGGCCGCTTATGGACTTTCCATGGCATACAAGGCTCTCGGACAGCACGAGCTATCGCGCCAATGGCTGATAAACGCCGCCATATCTGACCAGATTATACCATTAAAAGAGAATTTGGCGCTACAAGAACTCGCACTTGACATAAAAAACAAGGAAGGCGACCTGAGCACAGCCAACAGGTTTCTTAAATATTCACTTGAAGATGCCATATTCTACAACAATCGCTTGCGGATGCTGGAGATTTCTGCCAAAACACCTGAAATAGTCTTGGGGTATCAAGAAAAAGTGACCGCACAAAACAAAAGACTCAAACTATATTTAATATGTATTTGCTCCCTGCTAATCGGTTTGGCTGCCGCAATGTGGATCATTGCCAAACAGAAAAAGAAAGTCAATGCATCAAAACTGATACTTGCAGAGCTCAACAGCCAACTGAAAGAGCTTAACACAAAACTGGCCCAGACAAATGCTTTGAGAGAGAATTATGTGAGTTTGTATATGGATTTATGCGCGGCATATATTGAAAAACTCAACCGATTCCAGTCCACCGTGGTGCTGAAAATAAAAGCCAAACAGTTTGACGACCTGCTACGAGTAGCCAACAATAACGCACGGCCATCGGAAGCCGAGATGCGAGAACTGTTTTTCAACTTCGACTCGGCATTTTTAAAGCTCTACCCTGATTTTATAAATCAGTTCAACAACTTGCTTCAAAAGGACAAAGCCATCACGACAAAACAAAACGAGCTGCTAAACACCGATTTACGCATATTCGCCTTGATACGTATGGGCATAAAAGACAGCAACAAAATAGCAACCTTGCTATTCTACTCCCCTCAAACCATATTCAATCACCGCACACAAGTAAGAAACCGTGCCATAAACCGTGAAACATTTGAAAAAGACCTTATGAACATATGCACCGTATTACCTGCCGAGCATGGCGGTAATAGCAACAATTAGTGTTTATATTTGTTTAATCACTACAATTACACAATCAAAAGCATACAGATATGAAAAAAGATATGATTTTCTTCTCTGAAAACGGACAGGGACTCACATCCACATCAGCAAACCATGTGGCAAACATGGCCAAAGAGATGGTACGGAACATACAATCATCACTTCAAAACATTGTGATGTACTCCACGGAAGTGTCTTTGATCGACAGCGACTCTTCCAATCTGCTGCGTCAGGGCGCAAACGACCAACGCATAATAGCCGTAAACAGCGACATTTACCGTATAGCCAAAGCCAACGCTCTGATAGCATGGCTTCGCGAAGCCATCAAGGCTCGCGAACGTATGCTTAAGGAAGCCGAGGAGATGAGTATTGACGATTTTGCGAAACTTCAAAACATCAATCTGGAGAAAGAACCGGAAATGGAGACAGCATTGAACGAGGACGATTATTATGCTTCTCTCAGCGTGGCCGAACGCAACAGATACTACGAACTTGAAGCACTTGCGGCAATGCTCGGCAAAGAGATTCATCCCGGCGGCAGCTTCGCCGATGCACGTGAAGCCCTGAACATGCGCATAGAGCAGCCACATGACGTGAAAGGCGAAGGTCGTGACACTTTAATATACACTTACACTCCGTCCACAAGCACAACTCTTGTGGAAGACACATATTTCAATCTCCAGCGACATTATCGCGAAGCACAGGCAGCCTTGAACTCCATAAAGTACTCTTGTCGCAAAGCCGTAACCGAGTCGCTGGTTAAAGTGCGCACGGATTATGCAAAAGCCATGAGTGAATATACCGAGCACCGCAAAGTCGTGGAGGCTCAAAGAGCCGAATATGTGCAGAAAAGAGTCAAAGAGATAGCCAACTACAAAATTCTGATACCCGAGGCTCTTGCCGATATATACAATCAAGTTGCGCATCTTGGCAAAAAACAATGAGGTGTAAGCTCCGGGGCAGCCCGTTTGCAGCGCTTCAAGCCTAATGCAGTGGTGTGTGAGCGAATGCCACATATTCAGAACTTTCTTAAAGTTCTAAAGAGCGGAAAACGCTCTATATAATCCTACTTTGGTTGGCCGAATTGCCATACGTTTCAAGTTTGCCTATGACGGCTTGATTGCTCCGAGGCGGTTTTTGCTCTTGTCGGGCAATTCGGGCTTTTGATTTGGATTTAGATGTTGCCTTGTATGCTCATCACACCATATGCAACACTTCACAAGGCCGTGATTTCCACAAATGAAATCACGGCCTTGCTTATAATGAACATACAATATTATTTTTTGGCTGCTACGCGCTTGCGTGTACGAGGCTTAATTCTGCGCAACACCATAGCACTTCGGCTTGGAAGATACAACTTAAGCCACTCCACTCCTATTGGACTGTACAAATCGTCGTGAATAGTAAAATGACGCACTGTTTCATCCACATTGCCATATCCGCCGAAATCAGGATTGTCACTTGACAACACCACTTCATACTCTCCCGGAGGCGTAAGTATTCCATAGGAATCAAACGATTTGAACGGATGCCAGTTGAACACAAATATCAAATCACCTCTGCTGAACGCCAACACTTGGTCATCATCTTTCTCCCAAAGTTTGCCAACAGGCAGCTTCTGGAAATTGTAGACGCCGCTGATAAGCTCAACCATAGCATTGTCAAAATTGTTAAGGAACTCGTATTTGAGGAAGCCGTTATCGACCAAGCTCCACAAACGGCGCGCATATTTATAACTCCATCCGTTGCCTTCTCTCGGGAAATCAATCCACTCGGGATGCCCCCATTCATTGCCCATGAAGTTAAGGTATCCACCATTGATTGTCGCGGCAGTGACAAGACGAATCATCTTGTGCAAAGCCACGCCACGCGACACCACACCGTCATTGTCATCCTTGTTCATGTGCCAATACATCTCTTTGTCAATCAAACGGAATATAACGGTCTTGTCACCTACCAAAGCCTGGTCGTGACTTTCCACATAGCTTATGGTTTTTTCATCCGCACGACGATTGGTAAGTTCCCAAAATATTGATGTAGGATGCCAGTCCTCATCTTTCTTCTCTTTAAGTGTCTTAATCCAATAATCAGGGATACCCATAGCCATACGGTAGTCAAAACCTATGCCTCCGTCCTTGAACGGAACAGCAAGTCCGGGCATACCGCTCATCTCTTCGGCTATGCTTATGGCATGAGGATTAAGCATATGAATGAGTTTGTTGGCCAAAGTCAGATAGGTTATAGCATTGGTGTCCTGATTACCGTTGTAATAATCGTCATAACTGCCGAATGCCTGACCGAGGCCATGATTGTAGTAAAGCATGGAGGTCACGCCGTCAAAACGGAAACCGTCAAAACGGAACTCTTCCATCCAATATTTGCAATTGGAGAGCAAGAAGTGGAGAACCTCATTTTTACCGTAGTCAAAACAGAGCGAATCCCATGCCGGATGTTCGCGACGACCATCGCCATAAAAATATTGGTCATAACTGCCGTCAAACCTGCCGAGACCCTCCAATTCATTTTTCACAGCATGAGAGTGAACTATATCCATAATCACGGCTATTCCCATGGAGTGCGCCGTGTCAATAAGCGATTTAAGTTCCTCCG
This sequence comes from uncultured Porphyromonadaceae bacterium, assembly GCA_947178305.1. Lineage (GTDB taxonomy): Bacteria > Bacteroidota > Bacteroidia > Bacteroidales > Muribaculaceae > Paramuribaculum. The sequence goes on from CAMWXV010000019.1 coordinate 3,984, forward strand.
GGGTGCCGAATCGACTTGAAGGAGCAAAAAAGTTGCTCACATGATACCCGAAAGATCCATAATATGGGTGTTCCTGAATAGCCATAATCTGAATGGCATTGTAACCATCGCGAGCAATACGAGGCAATACGAGGTCGCGGAACTCTACATACGTACCCACACCCTCTCTCTCCTGCGCCATACCTATATGACATTCGTATATCATCAATGGCTTGATTTCAGGCTTGAAATCATTGACAGTCCACACATACGGCCGCTCCGGCTCCCAAACTTGTGCAGAAAAGAGATGTGTGTCCTTGTCCTGCACCACACGTGTGGCATAGGCCGGTATGCGCTCCCCTTCACCACCTTGCCAGCTGACAAGCAGCTTGTAAAGGTCGCCATGATGAATAGCTTCATTAGGCAAATCCAATTCCCACACCCCATTATCCTTGCGCGCAAGCTCGTAGCGAGCCACGGCTTTCCAATCAGAGAAATCACCTATAAGCACCACGCGTGTGGCATTAGGCGCCCATTCACGGAATGTCCATCCACCCTTGGCATTACGATGCATTCCGAAATATTCATGGCCATTGGCCAGTTCCTTGAGAGAACCGCACTCGGCGGTAAGTTCTTTTTCTTTGCGCACAGCATCTTCGTGTCTGCCTGCAATAGCGGCAGCGAATGGTATCAGATAAGGGTCGTTTTTCACCAGTGGCAACAGCTTTACCGCCGGTGCCTTTTTGGTAGATTTTTTAGGTGTGGGCATATCAATTTTTATTGTGCTACCGCTACGCAGATAGCTTGGTTACGATATTGCAAACATAACTATAATTTCACAAACGCCAAAATAGTTGGGATATATTTCATATATTTGCGGTCATGAAACAGAGAGTCCTGATTGTAAACAAATTCTACTACCGCCGTGGTGGCGACTGTGTATGTACTCTAAACCTTGAGAATCTACTGACACACAACGGCCACGCCACAGCGGTGTTTGCAATGCAATATCCTGAAAACCGGCCCAATAAGTGGAGTGAATATTGGCCATCAGAGGTTAGTTTTTCGGGTGGAGCAAACGCCAAACTCAAAGCATTGCAACGTGTTTTGGGCATGGGTGAGGTAAAAAACAAGTTTGCAAAATTACTTCAGGATTTCAAACCCGATGTGGTACATCTCAACAACATACACTCCTATCTGTCACCGGTATTGGCTTCTATGGCTCATAACTCCGGTGCCAAGGTAGTGTGGACTCTTCATGACTACAAACTGATATGCCCATCTTATTCATGTCTTGACTCCAACGGTGATGTATGCGAAAAATGCCTCGGTTCAAAACTGCCGGTACTGACCACCCGCTGCATGAAGAAATCATTGACCGCAAGTGCTGTGGCCTGGCTTGAAGCCATGAAATGGAACCGCAACGCACTCCAACGCCATGTGGATTGCTTCATATGCCCAAGCGCCTTCATGAAACAAAAAATGACACAAGGCGGCTTCAAACCTCACAAACTTGTGACTCTTTGTAATTTTGTGTCTCCCGAAATCATCCAAAGCTACCGCAATATCAACGCTTCGGCACAACGTGATGACTACTATTGCTATGTGGGCAGACTGTCGCAAGAAAAAGGTGTGCGCACACTACTTGCAACAGCCGCCACCCTCCCCCACAAACTAAAAATAGCCGGCGGCGGACCTCTTGAGGCCGAACTGCGCACCAAATACGCATCATGCTCCAACATTGAGTTTCTCGGGCATCTCAGCAGCAATGATGTACAGTCACTTCTCAGCGGTGCCCGCTTTTCCATAATGCCATCAGAATGCTACGAGAATAATCCGCTAAGTGTAATTGAATCACTCTGCTCCGGCACACCTGTTGTAGGTGCACAAATCGGCGGCATCCCGGAGCTTGTGGACGGTGAAAACGGCACAACATTCGTATCCGGAAATTCGCAGTCTATGGCTCAAGCCATCAATCAACAATGGCTATCCGTTGCCGACCATGTTGCAATACAAACACGTGCCCTGCAAGCATTCTCCCCCGAGACTCATTACAAGAAACTTATCAAGCTATATTCCAACCAATCCAATTAGCATAATCAGCCATAGTTATTTTTTGCCATAATACCGCAGGTTTGAATAATTTTGACTATTTTTGCAAAAAATATAACCATTTTTATAGCTATGGCAACTAATATATTGGAACTTAGCGAACAAGAGATAGTGCGCAGAGGCAGTCTTGACGAAATGCGCCGTTTGGGCATTGAGCCTTATCCTGCTGCGGAATTTCCTGTAAACGCTTACTCCGAAGATATAAAACGTGACTTTACCGATGGCGCACCCGAACAAAACGTAAACGTGGCCGGACGCATTATGAGCCGCCGCGTGATGGGCAAAGCCACATTCATTGAACTTCAGGACTCTCGTGGCCGCATACAGATTTATGTGAGCAGAGATGAGGTATGCCCTGACGAAAACAAGGACTTTTATAACTCCGTAATCAAGAAACTTCTTGATATAGGCGACTTCATAGGGGTAAAAGGATTTGTGTTCCGTACACAGACCGGTGAAATCACAGTTCACGCACGCAACATCACCGTGCTTGGCAAATCGCTTCGTCCTCTACCCATAGTAAAGATGAAAGACGGAGTGGTTTACGATTCATTTGACGATCCTGAACTGCGCTACCGTCGCCGCTATGTGGATCTTGTGGTCAATGATGGAGTAAAAGATATATTCATCAAGCGCACCAAGGTGTACAACAGTATGCGCTCCTACTTCAACGGCCATGGATACATGGAAGTGGAAACACCCATACTCCAATCCATTCCGGGAGGTGCTTCAGCCCGTCCGTTCATTACCCATCACAACGCATTAGACATACCTCTGTACCTACGTATTGCCGATGAACTTTACTTGAAACGCCTGATTGTGGGCGGATTTGAAGGTGTATACGAGTTCTCCAAGAACTTCCGCAATGAAGGTATGGACCGCACTCATAATCCGGAATTCACTTGTATGGAGATATATGTAGCCTACAAGGACTACAACTGGATGATGGACTTCACAGAAAAGATGCTTGAAAAGATATGCATGGACGTGAACGGCACCACCGAGGTGAAAGTGGGTGACAATGTTATCAGCTTCAAAGCCCCATACCGCCGCGTAACAATGATTGATGCCATCAAAGAGTTCACAGGCATAGACATTACTGGCATGGGCGAAGACGACCTTCGTGCGGTGTGCAAGCAGCTTGACATAGAAGTGGACGAATCTATGGGTAAAGGCAAACTCATTGACGAAATCTTTGGTGAAAAATGCGAGGGCAACTATATACAACCCACATTCATAATTGACTATCCAATAGAGATGTCTCCTCTCACAAAACGTCATCGTGAGAACCCAGAGCTCACCGAACGCTTTGAACTGATGGTCAACGGTAAGGAACTTGCCAACGCTTACTCAGAGCTTAACGATCCTATAGACCAATACGAACGCTTTGTGGAGCAGATGCGTCTAAGCGAAAAAGGCGATGACGAGGCTATGATCATAGACCATGACTTTATCCGCGCATTGGAATACGGCATGCCTCCAACATCAGGCATGGGTATCGGCATGGATCGTCTTGTGATGCTTATGACCGGACAGACTACCATACAGGAAGTGCTGTTTTTCCCGCAGATGCGTCCGGAGAAAACAGCTCGCCGTGACAATGCACAAGTATTTGCCACAGTAGGCGTACCCGAAGAGTGGGTGCCCGTGTTGCACAAATTGGGAGTGCTGACCGTAGATGCCCTCGGAACCGTATCCTCAGCCGGAAAACTCCAGCAAGATATGTGCGGTGTGAACAAGAAGTACAAACTTGAGCTCAAGAATCCATCGGCCGATGAGGTTAAAACCTGGATAGAGGCAGCTGCCCCACAACAAGAGACCGAAGAGCATCAAGCATGAACTTTCAAGTACTAATCCACGTTTATCTACCATGAATTTTCCCGGCAAAGTGGCAGTGATGGGAGGCGGAAGTTGGGCAACAGCTTTGGCCAAACTCCTGCTGGACAATTGCGAAACCATATTTTGGTATATGCGGCGTGATGACCGCATAGCCGATTTCAAGCGTTTGCGTCACAATCCTACATATCTAAGCGATGTACAGTTTGACACCGAACGTATCAACTTTTCCAGCGACATCAACTATGTGGTGTCGCAAGCAGATACATTGCTTTTGGTTATGCCATCTCCATACTTCAAAAGCCATATGGAGAAACTCACTGCTTCACTTGAAGGCAAGTTTGTGGTATCGGCAGTGAAAGGGATTGTGCCGGACGACAATCTCATCATATCCACATATATGGAGAAAAACTATGGCGTACCTCCCGAGAACATGCTTGTGATAAGCGGTCCATGCCATGCAGAAGAGGTAGCTTTGGGACGCCAAAGCTATCTTACTGTTGGTTGCAACGATATATTTCACGCAGAGCAGTTTGCCAAGTGCCTTAGCGGCAAAGCCATGCACACCATAACATCCAGCGATGTAAACGGAATAGAGTATGCCGCCGTTCTCAAAAATGTGTACTCAATAGCCTCCGGCATAGTACACGGATTGAAAAACGGAGACAATTTCCAAGCTATGCTGGTGTCTAACGCCATTCGTGAAATGGAGCGCTTTGTGGACTCTGTATGCCCACGTCCACGCCAGATTTGCGATTCTGTATACCTCGGCGATCTTTTGGTGACATCATATTCCAAATTCAGCCGTAATCACAATTTTGGCTCCATGATAGGTCGTGGATACTCAGTAAACGCGGCAAGAATGGAGATGGAACAGACAGCAGAAGGTTATTACGGCACCAAATGCATATATGAAATCAATCGTCACTATGGAGTGACGATGCCCATTCTTGAAGGGGTTTACGATATTCTTTATCGGGGCGCCAAACCGGCAGTTGCCATCAAAACAATGGCTGAAACATTTATTTAACAATCTCTCAAAAATATATGACTCATGACTAAAATCAGCATTGACATCAAGCATGCTCTCGGCACTGTTTCGGAACAGCAGATACAAAGCCTTATACCCGAGGCTATTGAAGGATTGCATAAAGTAGAGCAAGGAACCGGTGCCGGTAACGACTTTCTGGGATGGGTGGATCTGCCAACCCGCACTCCTGAAAATCTTGTTGCTGACATTGAAGCCACAGCCTCAGAACTTCAAAAAGAGTGCGAGGTAGTGGTGAGCATAGGCATTGGTGGATCCTATCTCGGAGCCAAAGCCGTAATTGAAGCTCTGAATGACACATTCTCCGCTTATAAAACCGACAACAAAGTACCTCAAATGGTATTTGCAGGACAGAATATCGGAGAAGACTATCTATTTGAGTTAATGAACTATCTGGAAGACAAGAAGTTCGGTATCATTGTAATTTCAAAATCCGGAACCACAACCGAACCGGCCATAGCATTCCGCTTGCTCAAAGAGATGCTTGAACGAAAAGAAGGCAAGGCCGTAGCTGCAAAACGTATCGTAGCCATCACAGATGCCAAGCGTGGAGCATTACGTCAACTCGCAACAACCGAAGGATACAAAACTTTTGTGATTGAAGACAATGTGGGAGGTCGCTTCTCTGTGCTCACCCCTGTTGGCCTTCTCCCGATAGCCGTTGCCGGATACGATATACGTGCATTGCTGCGTGGTGCAGCCCAAATGGAAGCCGACACCCAAGCTACCGATTCCACAAATCCGGCCATAATCTATGCCGCCACACGCAATGCTTTATATCGCGCCGGCAAGAAGATTGAAATCATGGTAAACTACAATCCGAAACTTCATTATTTCGGTGAATGGTGGAAACAGCTCTATGGTGAAAGCGAAGGCAAGGACGGAAAAGGTATATTCCCTGCATCTGTGGACAACTCTACCGACCTTCACTCCATGGGACAATGGATTCAAGACGGTGAACGCACTATTTTTGAATCTGTACTTTCTGTTGAGAAACAAAAACACGAAGTAATCATTCCATCTGACAACGACAACCTTGACGGACTCAACTATATTGCCGGCAAACGTGTGGATCAGGTGAACAAAATGGCAGAACTCGGCACACGAATTGCCCATGTAGACGGAAATGTGCCCAATCTCACCATCACCATTCCCGCATTGGAAGAGATTTACCTTGGTCAACTCATATACTTTTTTGAGAAAGCTTGTGGTATAAGTGGTTATATGCTCAATGTAAATCCATTTAACCAACCCGGTGTGGAAGCATACAAACGAAATATGTTTGCTTTGCTTGAAAAACCAGGCTATGAAGCAGAAACAGCAGCCATCAAGTCTCGCATAAACTAAGTAACCCACATAGATATATAAGCAGAGATGGTGCAGTTGAAACTGCACCATCTCTGCTTATATATCAACCATCAAACAATGGTCGCACTTTATTTTATTTTCAATGACGCATACATACTGACGGCCAACGCGCAGAACATCATCAATGAACCCATGATCAATGCATAGGAGCTCAGACACAACAATACGTAGCAAGACAAATACATAACTCCAAGAATGGCAAATATCACACCGGCCACTTTAACAGAGCGAAGCATACCCCACATATACGCGGCTATAAGTGTCACAGTCATAGTTGATGCCAAAGTATATGCCATACCGAAGCTCATATGTTCACACAAAGATAACAACAGTACATAAAAAAGAATCAATGCCAGCCCCATCAACAAATAGTTAAGTACAGGGATGGGGCATTTGGTGATGCGTTCGGCAAAAAACACACTTAGAAATGTAAACAATATGATCAAGAACGCGTATTTCAAACTACGCTCAACTTTCTGATATCGGTCAACACCTAACAAAAATTGCACCCTGGCCACAGATACCTCTTCACTGATACTACTATCTCTATGCCATGATGCCTTAAAGTGCTCTTTGGTAATGCTTCGTTTATTTGGCAATGGATAATCACAAGTATAATCCTCATCAACCAAACCAAATGAAGGATCACTACAATTACCACTTATATCCACATCATTATGCTCGCCACATAATTTAAAAGAAATGCCCTGAGAACCTTTCACTCCAAGACCAAATTGAAATTGACCATAATCCCCGCTATCCACTTTCGCCATGAATCCCGCTTTGGTTCTTGCCCATACATATTGACGACCGTTAATCACAAGCGGGCTTATAAACGATACACCGGCCGGAGATATATCCAGCACCACATGGTAATACTCGCCAATTCCAACCGGCAATTCAATCTCACCACCTATCTCAATATCGGCCTCATACACCGATGCTTCATAGATACTCCGGTGCAGTCGCTGTGACTCAACATTTGCCACGCATCTATAAATTTTAGGAGATACGACAATAGAATCACACTCCACCGACATATCACCTACACGTATTTGCTCGCCCCATGCATGAGCTATTTCTTTTGCAGTAATATTACTGGTATGCTCTCGGGACGATGTGAATCCCCATACTATAAATGAAGCTATCATAAGCAATACACCTATGAGCGCTATCAACACCAGTTTTGTGCCATAGCCTATGTTCCTTGCTGGGGTTGGATTCCAATTTTGAGGGATAGGCGGCGGAGTAGGAGGAGTCATAAATATGGTTATTTCATAGTAAGCTCATTGCTCACCATTTTCAATTTTAATGTAAAATACATGGCAAGAGCCAATACCACAAACAATATCAAACTACCCACAAGCAATGCAAGATTGCCCATATACAGAAGAAGCAGTACTGCCGCATATTCCACAGCCAAAATAGCAGAAATCATAACAACGGCTCTGGTATTGCTCATAAGACCACGTACGAACCAACCCAAAAGACTTATAGTCATCACGCAGACCATAATATATGCCCAACAAAACTTAAATGGCTCGGAAAGAGATAGCAACAATAGGAAAAATAACCCTAACGCGCATGCCACAAGAGCATATTGCAAATAATTGATCGGTTTACGGAACTTTATTTCAACCAACATCAACGACATAAGCGTGAGCAGCGTAACTACGAAACAATAGCTCGTGGCATCACTCACCATTGACGCATTGGATTTCAGCAACAGTCCGGCCGACATACGAGTGGTGGACAGAGAATCAACGGCTCCGGCCAACAAAGCCATCACGCAAGCGGCCAGCAAAGCAAAAACTGTGTGCAACCCCAACCAGGTCATAGTGTAACGAGGCTGCGATTCAGACGTGTACGGAAAATCCATGGTATTTAAACTCTTGCAGTTAATAATATCGCAAATATAATTTAATCAATCAATATCACCAATATTTCAAATAAAATTTGTTGATAAGTCAATGTCAACAAATTTTAGCTATCATTACATTGATTTCAACTTATTGCGTATCTTTGCCCTTACATTATTCAAATTCTTTAATATGAAACTATTTCGTTTTGTAGCATTCATGGCTGTAGCAGCTGTGATGGCAGTAGCCACTTCCTGCAGTGGTGTTAAAGACAAAGGGCTTAATGCCGCAGTTGAAGAAATCAACAAACAACTGGCAAACGAAACCATGCCAGGCATTGAGAAAATGTCACTTTCGGTTGATGACAATTATGTGATTTATCACTACATTGTTGACGAAGACTATGCTGACATAAAACAAATGGAATCAGTTGCCGATCAACAAAAGCAAACCATCATGCAGAGTGTCATCGCAGAACCGTCAAACCAAAGTTTTGTGAAACTCGTAAAGTTAACCGACCGAGGCATGAAGTTTGAATACAAAGGCAATAAAACCAATGAAGGTTACGAAATAGTGGTTGAGAACAACGAGCTATAATCACTTACCTCCTATTATAATGCGAGAGCGTTCTTTGATTTAGGAACGCTCTCGTGTTATATATATATGTTTGCAATCAAGACTGGTGAGCAGGACGAAGCAAATCATTGACTGTTTTAACGGGATTGAATGTTTCCACCGGAACTTCCACAAATGCGGTGAGCCAATCGCTCATAGCTCCATTCCACAAACCGGGCAGCTCCAATGCACGCAATGTTTTGCCATGTGATGATTTCTCTGAGATAAACCCTGTGGCGGGATCTACATACTTAGGAAGGTCAAATTTATTACCATGAATATCCTTGATCTGACATACAAGGTCTACAGGATTAAAATGCGTGGCACCTGCCATCATGCGACGGTACTCCTCTCGTGAAGTATCAATCTGATGACTTTCAAGAATCTGCAAAGATGCTGAACCATCAGGATTGACTGCTATATACGGACCACCTCCCGGTTCTCCTTCATTGCGCACCATGCCGCACACGCGTAAAGGACGTGAAAGTTTCATGTGCAGATACATGGCCAACTCCGTATCGTTCATCTTGTCTATACGACGATCGGTGATAGAGAAATTGAAATGCAGGAATCCTACCATTTTTTGCAGAGAGCCACGAGTATAGTTTCCGGCACCTAATTCTTTCAGATATTGTTCCACTTGATCGCGAAGTTGCATGAGGTATCCACCGAGCACCTCTTTGTATTCCACTGTAATACCGCGCAACGAGTCCGGCACTACATTGTCAATGTTCTTGATGAACACTACTGCAGAATCAATATCGTTGAGATTAGCAATCAAGGCTCCGTGTCCACCCGGACGGAAAAGTAGATGACCATCTTCCTCAAACGGAGTATTATCCGGATTTACAGCAATAGTGTCAGTGCTGGGTTTCTGTTCGCTCAAGCTCACATGAAACTTCTTTCCCGTGCGAGCCTCTGTAGCAGGAATCACCTCAGCAAGTTTCTCTTCAAACAGTTTACGGTGATTGGAGCTGACAGTGAAATGCAAATTGACCACACCATCGCCATTTGCCGCAGTTTGCGCTCCCTCCGTGAGCTGCTCCTCAACCGGAGTGCGACTGCCATCTGGATAAGAGTGGAATTTGAGAAGACCTTTAGGCAGACCTCCATAATTCATACCTTCAGGCTTGATAATTGCCGCAATCAAATCCTTAAATCTTTTTTCGTCCACAAGACCATGAACCGATTTGCCATAAAGCCGTTGGGTTGTGTCGTTGAGATCGGATATGAACGCCAATTTGTCTATATCAGTTATAAGCTTTTCAACAGCAGATCCGGGAGCCGGCACATCATCTGCACCATCAACAAACTCAAACAAAGCTTTGAACATACGCGAAGCTGCACCACTTGCAGGCACGAACTTGCACACCTCGCCACCATCGGCCAAATATTTGCGCCAACGCTCCACAGCAGTCTTACGCTCTTCATCGCCAAGCACCACAATTCCTTGACCAGGGCGAGCGGCATCGTTTATTGTCAAATAAGGGAAACCTGTGCGGAAACGAGCAAGCTGAGCGTCCACTTGCTCTTCGGTAATTCCCTTTTGATTAAGTTGTTCCAAATCTTCAGGACGTAACATATGTATTAAATTTATGGTAAATTATTGTTCAGTTGCTGCACACAGCAAAGCATTGCCCAAAACTAACAAAAATATTTCACACCGGAGATGTTTCCATCCATGTTTTTCAGCACATAAGTTTTTTTAAGCATATACATAGGCGGATGGATATTTTTTACTTATCTTTGTGGAAAACCAAGGTTGATTATTCTCAAGAAATGAAAAATATAATTGTTCGCTCATTGTCGGGTGCTGTGTATGTGGGCGTTATAATATCGTCCATTGTGTGGGGTGGTCTTTGGGCCTATCCGTTAGTGTGCGCGGCACTCGCCGCAGTGGGCATAGTGGAGTTCAACCGCATATGCCTTGGCACACAACATTCACAAGGCAACAAAACTATTTTAGCTTTAGATATCACTGCTGCAGTATGCACCATACTGGGACCTATCGGGGTTATATCATGGCCTGCACCATTCACAAACATATCTGCCATCATATCTCTTTTGGCCTTCTTATATCTCATAGTACGTCCTGTAGCTCAACTGTATTTCAAAGAAATCAACCCTATAAAATCTCTCACCACATCATTCGGAGGCAATACATACGTGGCCATTCCTCTGCTATGCTCATGCCTGATACAACAAATATCCAGTCCCGGACTACTGTTGGCCGTATTCATCATGATTTGGTGCAACGATACCGGAGCATTCCTGTCGGGTATCAGCCTTGGCAAACACAAACTGTGGGAACGAATATCTCCCAAGAAAACATGGGAAGGGTTTATCGGAGGCATGATATTCTGCACAGCGTCAGACGTGGCTTGTGCATACCTTTTTGACGGCCCAATAGCATTCAAACATCCGATGCCGTTATGGAACATCATAACTCTCGGCATAACCGTGAGCATAGTGGCCACATGGGGCGACCTTGTAGAATCGTTGCTCAAACGCTCAGCCAACATCAAGGACAGCGGCAACATAATTCCGGGTCATGGCGGAGTGCTTGACCGCATTGACTCTCTCCTTCTTGTCATGCCCTGGGCTCTATTGTGGCTGACAGTTACCAGTTTTTAAAAAATTTCTACTCTTACACATAATCATATCACTATGAGCGATAAACGCTATAACTTACGTGGAGTGTCTGCATCCAAAGAGGATGTACACAACGCTATTAAGAATGTAGACAAAGGTTTGTATCCCAAAGCCTTTTGTAAAATCATACCCGATATGCTGGGCGGTGATCCCGAATGGTGCAACATAATGCACGCAGACGGAGCCGGAACCAAATCATCTTTGGCCTATGCGTATTGGCGCGAAACAGGCGATTTAAGCGTGTGGCGTGGCATTGCCCAAGACGCTTTGATAATGAATATTGACGACCTGCTGTGTGTTGGTGCTGTGGATAACATCCTGGTGTCATCCACAATAGGCCGCAACAAGATGCTTGTGCCCGGAGATGTCATAGCTGCTATAATCAACGGTACAGAGGAACTACTGGCTCAATTGCGCGAACTGGGTGTAGGCGTATACAGCACCGGTGGTGAAACCGCCGATGTGGGCGACCTTGTGCGCACCATAATTGTAGACTCTACCGTAACATGCCGCATGAAGCGCAGCGATGTGATAAACAATGCAAACATCGCAGCCGGAGATGTGATAGTGGGTCTTGCTTCTTATGGACAGGCCACATACGAAAGTCAATACAACGGAGGTATGGGCTCCAATGGACTCACATCGGCACGTCATGATGTATTTGCCAAACAGATAGCTAAGAAATATCCCGAAACATATGATGCAGCAGTGCCTGACGAATTGGTATATTCCGGAACTTGTGCACTGACCGACGAAGTGCCTGGCACTCCGCTAAATGCCGGTCAGCTTGTGCTTTCCCCAACCCGCACATACGCACCTGTTATCAAAAAGTTGCTTGAAGTAATGCGCCCTCACATCCACGGCATGGTACACTGCAGCGGGGGTGCTCAGACCAAGGTAATGCATTTTGTGGAAAACAAGCATGTAATCAAAGACAATATGCTTCCCATTCCACCGCTATTTGAACTTATCCAGCGTGAAAGCGGCACAGATTGGGCCGAAATGTACAAAGTGTTCAACATGGGACACCGCATGGAAATATATCTGCGTCCGGAGCACGCCGCCGAGGTAATACGCATCAGTGAAAGTTTCGGAATTCCGGCTCAGATCATAGGACGTGTGGAAGATAGCGACACAAATAAACTCACCATCGTATCATCCAAAGGGGTATTTGAATATTGACACTCAGGTCGCTGGCATACATACTGTTCACAGTCGGGAGCATAACCCTGCTCCCGACTGCCTGCACAGGCGGATCGTCATCCGCACATACATCCGATGCTGACTCATCAACATACCAGCTTCCTGACACACTGAAAGTGGCAACACTGTACAGTCCCACATCGTTTTTTCTTTATCGTGAACAGCGTATGGGTTATGATTACGACCTTGTAACCTCGCTGTGCGCAGACAAAGGCATGACCCTGCAATTGGATATAGCCCCAAGCCTGTCGGCCGCGGTGGAAATGCTTGACTCGGGATTAGTGGATCTTATAGCTTATGAAGTTCCTGTCACCGCTCAATACAAAAGCCATGTGCTGCCATGCGGAGTGGAAAGCATAACTCATCAAGTGCTTGTACAGCCTAAAGCCAAGAAAGGTCAAGAGTTGATAACCGATGTGACTCAACTTGTGGGGCGCGATGTGTATGTGGAAAAAAACAGTAAATATCACCAGCGCATGCTGCACCTCAATGATGAACTTGGGGGAGGAATCAATATTCATTCCATAGACCGTGACACACTAATCACCGAGGATCTCATAGCCATGGTGCATGATGGCTCAATACCGCTTACGGTGGTAGACAGCGACATTGCACGAATCAACAAAACTTACTACAATGACTTGGATGTGAGCCTGGACATAAGTTTTGAACAGCGTGCGGCATGGGGTGTATCACCAACCAAACCGTGGCTTGCTGACTCAATCTCGCAATGGACACACCAAAGTTCACCTCGCGCCGCCCAGGCAGTACTGCTGAAACGATATTTTGAGAGAAGCAAGAGCTCCTCATCACCCTATATTTTCAATTTTTCCAAAGGTAGAATATCACCATTTGACCATCTGTTCAAGCAATATGCGAAAGAAATAGGATGGGACTGGCGACTTCTTGCCGCACAAGGATACGCCGAAAGCCGGTTTGACTCCACACAAGTATCATGGGCCGGAGCCAAAGGCGTAATGCAAATCATGCCTGCAACCGCACGTGCATATGGTCTCACCTCTGAAACGATGACCAACAACGACCGTAGCATCGCAACCGCCACGCAAATAATTGCAGCACTCAACCGCACTTTACGCTCACGAGTGCAAGACGAAGAGGAACGAAAAAAATTCATCATTGCAGCCTACAATTCCGGATTGGCTCACATACTTGACGCCATAGCCCTTGCAAAAAAACATGGTTTTGATGACCAAAAATGGGACGATAATGTGGCTCAAGCCCTTATGCTCAAATCCAAACCCGAATACTATAATGACCCCGTATGTAAACACGGATATTTTTCGGGTCGCCAAACCACAAGTTATGTGCGCGAAGTTTACGATTTTTACCATCGTGCCCAAAAGAAAATACCTAAATAAACATACCAACACCTAAATAACATCACCTTATGAAAAGAAAGTATTTAAACGTGGCTGTTGTAATAGCCCTCAGTGCCTCGTTCCTCAGCACTTCATGCATCGGACGCTTTCAGCTCACAAACAAGCTCCTTAGTTGGAACCAGCAGGTTGGCAACAAATTTGTCAATGAACTTGTGTTCTTTGCATTCTGGATTCTCCCGGTTTATGAAGTTTCCGCCCTCGCCGACCTTTTGGTACTTAACAGCATCGAGTTCTGGAGCGGTTCAAATCCCGTGGCTCAAGGCAAAAAAATGATTGACGGTAAAGATGGCAAATACATGGTGGAATGTGACGGCAAAGGTTACACCATCACCTCACAAACCGACGGTTCTGTGGTGCGCCTTGATTTTGACCAAGAGGAGCAGACTTGGAGCGTGATAGCAGACAACAAAGAGTACACCCTCATGACTTTTGTTGACGACACTCATGTACGTATGCCCGCCGCAGACGGCACATACCAAATTGTGGAACTTTCTGAGCAAGGTCTTTATGCATATCAAGCCGAAGCCATGTCTCAACTCACAGCTCGCATGGATTAATTTATCAATCCCTACATAAACAAAAAACACACTCCGCATCATAATAGTGTGGAGTGTGTTTTTTGTTTGTCAGTATTCAATATCTATTTCCATGCCGAGATTCACCTCCAAATCTTTCCATTCTCCCAGCACTTTGCTTCTATACTTGGCATGGCCTGTTAAAAGTCTTGATACAAATATTATTTGCTCAGTAGAATTGCTGACATCCTCTACCGAGATTAGATATTCACCTTTCTCAAGAACAAGTGGCTCTTCAAGAACCAGTTCATAGACATGGGAGCTATAATCGTCATTATTTTTTGCCAATGACGGCCAAAACACATTTTTATTCAAAACACTCTCCCATTTGCCATCCACATTTCCATAAACATTCAGTCTCAGCCTTACTTCCTGAGGCGTAAAAACATTCAATCTTACATTTCTTACAATACAGTTTTTAGAAATATCAAATACACGCCCAACTTCTTGCTTGTCATCTGTATATATCACCACATATCCAAGACCTGACTTACCATAGACATTTCCAATTTTTTTCTTCTTGCGAGGTGTCACAACAATCTCTGACAATTTTTGCTGACAAGGAGTCAAAAATACGGAATCCCTCAATTCTGATAACGATACAACAGTAGGCTCATAACCGATACTACTTATAAGCAATGAGTCATTTAACCGAGGTGTAACATTGAACATAAAACGGCCTAATGAATCGGCCACCATTCCAAAAGACCTGGAAGAAGAGCCAACAGACACATATCCTATTGGCTGTTTTGTCTCTGATGAAAAAATCTGCCCTTTTATACTTGCGTAAATATTAGCCGCACACAACAGACTCAAGACAATAAAGTGTAATAGTCTATTTTTCATTATCTATATATCAACGCAGAAAACGAGGCGCAGGGATAAACATACCAAGCGACACTCCGAAATGCCAGCCCCCGGCAGCGCAAGTTGAATAATGCCCAAATGCGGATACATTGGCAAACGGCAATGCTATCACCCCTGTAAGTTCACCAAAAAACTCTACCCTTGAGAACCTTTCACCATAAAAGGCTTTGTTGCCGTAGCCGCGATATATCGGCTGATATGGCATAAAGGCGTGACATGCCGCCCTTAGTTGCACCATACTTCCTATACGCCATATCGGCACTATACCTGCCGTGACAAATGAGTTGGCTCTCAATGATGGATCAAATGTGTCATAACTCGTAGGTGTGGGCACGAATGCCGGAGCATCAAGCAATGCCTGATCATAATCGTCAAGCAACTTACGAGTGGAAATAAGCGCGCCAACTTCGGTGCCAAAAGATAAATGGCGCCCTATGGTGAAATAATTTTTAGCACCGGCCTCCAACTGCGCCCAACGTCTGTGCGTAGAACCACGATTGTCTCCATTGACATTGTGCTTACCGGCAACTCCCATCAGTACCGCACTGTAT
>CAMWXV010000020.1 GCA_947178305.1 uncultured Porphyromonadaceae bacterium
CTCGCGACCCTCAGCTTGGGAAGCTGATGCTCTACCAACTGAGCTACTGCCGCATATCTGATTTGAAAAACGCCCTTTATAAGAGTTTTTTGCACTGCAAATATACGCCCTTTCCGTCAATTATCCAAAGTCCATAATATAATTTTAAACAAAAAGCAACCCTGCTTTCAGTTCACGAAAGCAGGGTTGGATATAATTATGGAAACTGATACTTGATTATTACATCATGCCGCCCATGCCACCCATTCCGGGAGCGGGCATTGCGGGAGCGGGGTTCTCTTCCTTCTTCTCGGCGATAACGCATTCGGTGGTGAGGAACATACCGGCAATTGAAGCAGCATTTTCCAAAGCCACACGAGTCACCTTGGCAGGATCAATAACACCCGCAGCGAGAAGATTCTCGTAAGTGTCAGTGCGAGCGTTGTAACCGAAATCGCCCTCACCTTCCTTGACTTTCTGCACCACTACGGCACCTTCCACACCGGCGTTGGCAACGATCTGACGCAAAGGCTCTTCAATAGCACGTTTAACGATGAGAATACCGGTGGTTTCATCATCATTGTCACCTTTGAGGTTCTCAAGTTTCTCAACACAACGGATGTAGGCCACACCTCCACCGGGCACGATACCTTCGGCAATGGCAGCGCGAGTAGCCGAGAGAGCATCGTCCACGCGATCCTTCTTCTCCTTCATCTCCACTTCGCTGGGAGCACCGATATGAAGCACAGCCACACCACCGGCGAGCTTAGCAAGACGCTCCTGAAGCTTCTCGCGGTCGTAGTCGGAAGTGGTCTGCTCAATCTGAGCACGAATCTGAGCCACGCGATTTGCAATGGCCTCCTTGCTGCCGGCACCGTTCACAATAGTTGTATTCTCCTTGTTGACAGTGATCTTGTCAGCACGGCCAAGGTAATCAATAGTGGCAGATTCAAGTTTCATGCCCTTTTCTTCGCTGATAACAACACCGCCGGTGAGAATAGCTATATCTTCAAGCATCTCCTTGCGACGGTCGCCGAATCCCGGAGCCTTGACAGCACATATTTTCAGCGAACCACGAAGCGAGTTCAGCACGAGAGTGGCAAGAGCCTGCTGGTCAACATCCTCAGAAATAATCAACAACGGACGACCGCTCTGTGCAGTGGCTTCAAGGATAGGAAGAATATCTTTGAGGTTGGAAATCTTCTTGTCGTAAAGCAACACATAAGGCGAATCCAAGTCGGCTTCCATTTTCTCGGAATTGGTGATGAAATAAGGAGATATGAAACCGCGGTCAAACTGCATACCTTCCACAATATCAACTGTGGTTTCAGTACCCTTAGCCTCATCAACGGTGATAACGCCTTCTTTCTTAACCTTCTTCATAGCCTCGGCAATGAGTCGGCCAATGTTTTCGTCATTGTTGGCAGAAACGCGAGCCACGTCTTCAATCTTCTTGAAATCATCGCCCACCTCTTCGGCCATGGAACGGATATTCTCCACCACAGCGCTCACGGCCTTGTCAATACCGCGCTTGATATCCATGGGGTTGGCACCTGCGGCCACATTCTTCAAGCCAACATTGATGATTGACTGGGCAAGAACAGTGGCAGTGGTTGTACCGTCACCTGCATCGTCACCGGTCTTGGAAGCCACTTCCTTCACAAGCTGGGCACCCATGTTCTGGAAAGGATCTTCAAGCTCCACTTCGCGAGCCACGCTCACACCGTCCTTGGTGATGTGGGGAGCACCGAATTTCTTTTCAATGATCACATTGCGACCTTTGGGGCCGAGAGTCACCTTAACGGCATCAGCCAAAGCGTCAACACCTTTTTTGAGCTCTTCACGAGCCTTGATCTCAAATTTTATTTCCTTAGCCATAGTTTTGCTTGTTTTTCAAAATTAATCTTCAATAACTGCCAGAATGTCGCTTTGACGCATGATGAGATATTTTTCTCCTTCAAGTTCAATTTCAGTGCCGGCGTATTTGCCATACAGCACAGTGTCGTCAGCCTTAACAATCATCTCTTCGTCTTTAGTACCGTTTCCTGTTGCAAGAACACGACCTTTCAACGGTTTCTCTTTGGCAGAATCGGGAATGATGATTCCGGCCATGGTAACTTCTTCAGCTGGACATGGTGCAATGAGCACACGATCGGCAAGCGGTTTAATATTCATAATAGTTACTTTTATTTGGTTGTATTATTATTTTCACACTTCATGATATGCACAATTCGTGCCAAATGGCAAAAACTGACATCCCGACTGACATTTTGTCGCATCAAGCATACAACAATATCAGCCACAGAATAGTTGAAATGACACAATGATTGTTTTATTCCGGCAGCACGGACGCTATCTTCTCACGGCTCTCTTCCATAAGCCGAGGCAAGTCGTACCCACCTTCAGGCGGCAATATCGGTTTGTGAATGGTAAGCGTAATCGTGCCCCAGCGAGGCATCCGCGCCGTGCGAGGCATCACATCAAAGGCACCGTCAATAGTCACAGGCACCACCGGCAGATTGAATTCAGTAGCCAGCAGGAACGCACCGCGCTTGAACTGACGCATCTTGCCGTCCCATGTACGTGCCCCCTCCGGAAACACCACAAGGCTCATTCCGCCGCTCAACTGCTTCTCTGCACGCTCCATTGTGTGGCGAATTGCCGCCGGAGACGACCTGTCCACGAATATCTGACCTGACTTCTCGCAAGCCAACCCCACCAAAGGAATACGGCGAAGCTCCTGCTTCATCATCCACCGGAAAGAGTGCCCCAAATATCCGTACACAGAAAATATATCATAAGCGCTCTGATGGTTGGCCACAAACACATAAGAAGTAGAGGGGGATATGTTCTCCTTACCGCGAACCTTCACACGCACAAAAGCCATTGCACACCACAAACGCGCCCAAACCACCTCCGGCCAATAACCGCACCAGCGTCCGGCACCCAACATTGAGCCCGCAATGGCTATCAAAGCAGTTACCACAGTAGCCACCAGCAGCACCGGCAGCATAACCACACATTGATATATTCTATATAGATAAATCATAACAGCGCTCATATCACAACAGCGCAAAGGTAACATTTTTCCATAAAAAATTTCAAACACAATCAGAAAATGCCGTCAATAAAAAAACAATAACATTTTATTGCATCAGAATTATGCGTGTGTCGCGCAAAATCATTACCTTTGTGGGCAATAAAAAATCAACATAAACTTTTGCTCACTTATGTCGTTTATTGCAGATCGTGTAAAAATGGACGGGTTGACATTTGACGATGTCCTCTTGATTCCCGCCTATTCCGAGGTTCTTCCCCGTGATGTAAAGTTATCCACCAAGTTTTCGCGAAACATTGAGCTCAACGTACCTTTGGTGTCCGCAGCAATGGACACCGTGACAGAGGCTCAACTGGCCATAGCCATAGCCCGCGAAGGCGGCATAGGCGTAATCCATAAAAACATGAGCATAGCCGAACAGGCACGCCAGGTTCACGCCGTGAAACGCGCCGAAAACGGCATGATCTACGACCCGGTGACAATTAAAAGAGGCAGCACAGTGCGCGATGCCCTGGCCATGATGGAGGAATATCATATCGGTGGCATCCCCGTAGTAGACGACAACCGCAAGTTGGTGGGAATCGTAACCAACCGCGACCTTCGCTTTGAACGCAACCCAATGCGCCTGATTGACGAAGTAATGACCTCCGACGGCATCGTCACCACAAAACAGAGCACCAACCTTGAAGAAGCCGCACAAATCCTACAGGAACACAAAATAGAGAAACTCCCTGTTGTTGACAACGAAGGCCACCTTGTAGGATTGGTTACCTACAAGGACATCACCAAGGCAAAAGACAAGCCAAATGCCTGCAAAGACAATCTTGGCCGACTCCGTGTGGCTGCCGGCGTAGGCGTGACAGCCGATTCCATGGAACGAGTGGACGCCCTTGTAGCAGCAGGAGTGGACGCAATAGTGATAGACACCGCCCACGGTCACAGCAAAGGCGTTGTTGGTGTACTCAAAGCCGTCAAAGAAAAATACCCGCATATCGATGTGGTCGTTGGCAACATCGCCACCGGCGAAGCAGCCAAATACCTTGTTGAAGCCGGAGCCGACGGCGTGAAAGTAGGTATCGGTCCTGGATCAATATGCACCACACGCGTGATAGCCGGCGTAGGCGTACCTCAGCTTTCTGCAGTCTACGATGTGGCAAAAGCCCTCAAAGGCACAGGCGTACCATTGATTGCCGATGGCGGCATACGCTATTCCGGCGACATCGTAAAAGCCCTTGCCGCAGGAGCATACTCCGTAATGCTCGGCGGAATGCTGGCAGGTGTTGAAGAAAGTCCCGGTGACACCATTATATACAACGGCCGCAAATACAAAACATATCGCGGCATGGGATCACTTGAAGCTATGGAAAAAGGCTCAAAAGACCGCTATTTCCAAGCCGGAGAAGCAGACGTGAAAAAACTCGTGCCCGAAGGAATCGCCGCCAGAGTGCCCTACAAAGGATCACTCTACGAAGTAACCTACCAGATGCTTGGCGGACTTCGTGCCGGCATGGGCTACTGCGGAGCCAAAGACATTGAAGCCCTGCACGAAGCCAAATTCACCCGCATCACCAACGCAGGAGTGGCCGAAAGCCATCCACACGATGTTGACATAACACGCGAAGCACCAAACTACAGCGCATCCAACCGCTGATAGAAAAAAGCATACCTAAATTTTACGCACCGGAGTGACAATAAACAGGCACCTCGGTGCGTTATCTTTAAGTATAGCATTATAGAATCTTATCAAATATAGGAATATGTTGCATAAAAAGTTTGCTGCCGGCATATTGGCAGCCCTTGCGGCAGGCACATTTGCCAGCGTGATGGTCAACGCCAAGGATCCGGTTGTGATGACAGTGGCAGGGCACGACGTGCCACTGAGCGAATTTCAATATCTTTACAACAAAAACAACATCCAACAGCAAAGCAAACAGTCAATAGACGACTATGTGAAATCGTTTGTGGATTACAAGCTACGTGTGGCACAAGCACTTGAAGAACGCCTTGACACACTGCCAGCATACAAAAAAGAGTTTGAACAGCATCGTTCAGACCTCGCAGAACAATACTTGGTTGACTCCGTGGCACTTGATTCAATGGTTCGTGTGGTATATGACCGCATGCACTACAATGTGGACACCGACCACTTAATGCTATCGCTTTCAGACGCAGATCACACCACAGCTCAGCAACAAGCCCGACTTGACAGCCTACGCACACTCATCACCAATGGCAAAGCCGACTTCTATGAACTGGCAAAACAACACTCCATTGACCCCAGTGTGAAAGCCAATGGCGGACATATCGGCTATGTGGTAGCCAACACATTTCCCGCTCAGTTTGAAGACATGGTGTTCAATACCCCCGACGGCCAGCTGTCACCCGTGTTCCGCACACGCTACGGATGGCACCTAATCCGTGTCAACGGCCGCCGCAACGATGTTGGAGAAGTGAAAGCCAGCCACATACTCAAGCTCACCCGCAACGCCAACGACGAAATCAAAGCCAAGAAAAAACATCAGATTGATTCAATCTACAAGGCACTTAGTGAGCATCGCACATCATTTGCTGCCACAGCACAGCGCGAGTCCGAAGACCCCGGAAGCGGACGAAACGGAGGCAGCCTTGGTTGGTTCGGATCCGGACGCATGGTACCGCAATTTGAGCAAGCTGCATTCGCATTACAGCCCGGAGAAATGTCCAAACCCATTGCCACAGACTACGGATGGCACATAATATTCTGCGAAGACCGCAGAGGCATAGCCCCGCTTGACTCAATTCGTCAAAACATTGAATCGTCAATGCACCAGGGAGAACGCGCCGAACTTCTTCAGGACCGAGGTCTCGCACCTTTCGCCAAAAGATACCCAGCCAAAATCAACGCCACAGCCCGCGACTCCGTGTTTGCCATCGTGACACGCACAGGCAAGCTCACACCCGAGGTCAGCAACCTCATCGCCAGCTACACCAAAATACCGGCTATAACAGTAAACGGCAAAACAGTGTCACTCGGAGAGATAGGCACCCAGATGAGTCGTTCACGCACATCCAACGTAGAATCGGCCATGGAACTTTACGATTTGATCTTGGCCAACCAACGCCGCTCCATGACACGCGACGCAGCCATGCAATGGCTTGAAAAAAACGAACCTGCCTACCGCTACTTGCTCAACGAATATCGCGACGGCATGCTCTATTTTGACATCAGCACCAACAAAGTTTGGGACTACGCCAACAAAGACACAGAAGGACAACAGAAATATTTCCAATCACATCGCAATAAATACCTTTGGAACGCCCCCAAATACAAAGGCTATTTGATTTCCGCAGTCAACGACTCATTGGCCAGCGTTGCCGCCAACTATGTCAACACCAACAACATACCCACAGACTCTCTTGTACGCAAACTACGCACACAATTTGGCAACGATGTTAAAATAGAACGCGCATTGGCTGCAAAAGGAGAAAACCCCGTGATAGACTACGTGGCATTCAATGGATTCCGCCCCGCACCGATAGGACGCTGGTCGGCATTCCGCCCAGTGCTCGGAAAAATCATAGAACAGCCCGAAGACGCTTCCGATGTACGTGGAGCCGTAAGCGTTGACTACCAAAAAGAGCTTGAAGCGAAATGGCTTGAAGAACTCCGCGCCAAATACCCTGTGAAAATCAACGCCAAAGTGCTCAAAAAAGTCAAATAACAACTTTAGCCACAACATCATACACAGCGATAGCCCCTTAAAAACAAGAGACTATCGCTGTTTTTATGATAATCAGAATCGATTTTTGGTGCAGTGAAGGAAAATTAGTAACTTTGGGGGCTTATTGACTTAATACATTTTGCAAGTGAATATCAAATCGTTATTTGCCGCCGCCGTATACGGCATAATGGCAATCACAGCCGGCGCGCAGAACAATGTAGCCGAAGAGGTTGCTTGGGTAGTTGGCGACACACCTATTTGGAAGTCGGAAATGGCTATTTGATTTCCGCAGTCAACGACTCATTGGCCAGCGTTGCCGCCAACTATGTCAACACCAACAACATACCCACAGACTCTCTTGTACGCAAACTACGCACACAATTTGGCAACGATGTTAAAATAGAACGCGCATTGGCTGCAAAAGGAGAAAACCCCGTGATAGACTACGTGGCATTCAATGGATTCCGCCCCGCACCGATAGGACGCTGGTCGGCATTCCGCCCAGTGCTCGGAAAAATCATAGAACAGCCCGAAGACGCTTCCGATGTACGTGGAGCCGTAAGCGTTGACTACCAAAAAGAGCTTGAAGCGAAATGGCTTGAAGAACTCCGCGCCAAATACCCTGTGAAAATCAACGCCAAAGTGCTCAAAAAAGTCAAATAACAACTTTAGCCACAACATCATACACAGCGATAGCCCCTTAAAAACAAGAGACTATCGCTGTTTTTATGATAATCAGAATCGATTTTTGGTGCAGTGAAGGAAAATTAGTAACTTTGGGGGCTTATTGACTTAATACATTTTGCAAGTGAATATCAAATCGTTATTTGCCGCCGCCGTATACGGCATAATGGCAATCACAGCCGGCGCGCAGAACAATGTAGCCGAAGAGGTTGCTTGGGTAGTTGGCGACACACCTATTTGGAAGTCGGAAATAGAAGAGCAGTACAACAATATGCAATACGAAAAAGTGGCCATCAACGGCGACCCTTATTGCATAATCCCGGAACAAATGGCCATAGAGAAACTCTATCTCCATCAAGCCGACCTTGATACCGTTGAAGTGCCGGACGCATCAGTCATGGCCGAAGTGGACGCACGACTCAACTTCTATATCACCCAGCTGGGTTCCAAAGAAAAAATGGAAGAATACTTCCGAAAATCACTTCCCGAGATGCGTGCTGCCATGACAGACATGGTGCGCAACAACTATCGCGTGCGTCAAGTACAGCAGTCCTTGACAAAAAACGTGAAAGCAACACCGGCCGATGTGCGCAAATATTTTGACCGTCTGCCACAAGACAGCATCCCGTTCGTGCCCACTCAGGTAGAAGTGCAACTCCTGACACTCAACCCCGTGATACCACGTCAGGAAATTGAAGATGTAAAAGCACGCTTGCGCGACTATGCCGACCGCATAACACGCGGTGAAAGCTCATTCTCCACACTCGCCATCATGTACTCCGAAGACAAAGGCAGCTCCATTCGTGGCGGAGAAATCGGATTTATGGGACGTGGCCATCTTGACCCTGAATACGCCGCTGTAGCTTTCAACCTCAACGACCCCAAAAAAGTGTCTAAGATAGTGGAAAGCCAATACGGTTACCACATAATCCAGCTCATAGAGAAACGCGGCGACCGAATCAACACACGCCACATACTACTGCGTCCCAAAGTGTCGGACAACGACCTTATTGATGCCGTAAATCGCCTTGATTCAGTGCGCAAGGACATAGTTGACAACAAAAAATTCACCTTTGAGGAAGCTGTGCCGTATCTAAGTCAAGACAAGGACACCCGTAATAATCGCGGCATGATGGTCAACCAGCAGTCCGGAACCACCAAATTTGAAATGTCCGAACTGCCACAGGAAGTAGCCAAGACAGTGTCTTCAATGCAGCCCGGAGACATATCCAAGCCATTTGTCATGACAGACCCCAAGCTCAACAGAGAAGTAGTAGCCATTGTAAAACTCACATCTCGCACCAACGGCCATAAAGCCAACATGAGCGACGACTATCAGACCATCAAAGACATGTACGAGAACGACCAGCGTAACCAGATACTCAAAAACTGGTTGGAAAAGAAAATTGCCAGCACATATGTGCGCATAGAACCCGAATGGCGCAACTGCGACTTCCAGCACAAAGGATGGGTGAAATCTGGAGACTCCTCTGCAGAGTAACCTATTGTACAATCATCCAACGATATGGCACACAATAACAACAGCAACAATCACACACCTAAGCACACCGCACTGTGGTGGCGGCGCACAGGTGCACTCGTTTGTGTGCTCGCACTGACCCTACCGGTGATAATGGAATCCATTGCAGCCGACCGCAAAATCAAGCCACGCTCACCGCACGTAAACATAACACCAACAGTGCCTACAGCTAACCGTCATCAAGACGGCAAGGTATTTTTGGAACACTCCGACCTGCTGCATTACGAGCAGCAACCAACCGAAGCAAACTCCGACGAGCAACCGGAACAATACCAAGTACTCAACGGCAATGTGGTGATGCGCAAAGGCGACATGTTCATGTACTGCGACAGTGCATATTTCTATGAAGAAAGCAACTCCTTTGATGCCTTTGGCAACGTACGCATGGAGCAAGGCGACACACTGTTTGTTTATGCCGATGAGCTCAATTACGACGGAGCCTCCGAACTGGCCATCCTCTATGCCGACTTAGGCAAGAAAGTACGCCTCATAAACAAGGAGGTGAAACTTGAAACAGATGTGTTCAACTACGACATGCAAAATGAAGTAGGATACTACACCAACGGAGGAGTACTGACCGACAAGCAAAACAAGCTCACATCTGTGGCCGGAGAGTATCATCCCGACACCAAAGACGCATACTTCAACTACAACGTGCATCTGCGCAGCCTACAGAACGCCGACACACTGCACATCTACACCGACTCGCTTGAATACAACACCGACACCCATCTTGCCAGAATTATATCAAAATCGGAAATTGTCAACAAAGATGGCGTAATATACTCCACCTCAGGAATATACAATACCAACACAGGGATAGGCGACCTCTACAAGCGCTCCGTGGTTGTGACCAAAAGAGGAAGCACACTTACCGGCGACACCCTGTTTTACGACCGCACCAAAGGTTTTGGAGAAGCCTTTGGCGGAGTCATAGTAACCGACTCAGTAAGACAAGTGTCACTGCACGGTGAGTATGGATACTACGACGAAATAGCCGACAGCGCATTCGTCACCATTCATGCTCTCGCCAAAGAATACTCACGTGGCGACACCCTGTACCTGCATGGCGACACAATCAATGCCTACACAGAACCCGACAGCACCAAAGTCACCAACGCATTCCATCGCGTACGGTTTTATCGTTCAGATATGCAAGGCATATGCGACTCGCTCAGCATGACCGACCGCGACTCCATAATGTACATGTACCGCCACCCCGTTGTTTGGAGCGAAGAAAGACAAATTTTCGGCAACGTGATATATCTGCATCTCAATGACTCTACCATTGACTGGGCCAGATTGCCGCAATTTGGCTTCACCGCAGAGCACATAGCCGAAGACTGCTACAACCAGCTCAGCGGCACAGACATGACCGCGTGGTTCAACGACTCTACACTCAGACGACTGTATGTGGAAGGAAATGTACAGCTCATTATGTTTCCAATGGAAAACGACTCCACCTACAACAAGTACGTACACACCGAAAGCAGCTACATGGATTCCTACTACAGTCACAACAGCATTGACAGCATACAATTTTGGCCCGAAACCACATCAAAAGTCGTACCGCTGTATTTGGCAAAGAAAAACAGCTACTTTCTACCCAAGTTCGCATGGTACGATGACCTAAGACCTTGGAATCCCGAGGACGTGTTCAATGTGTCTCAAGCCATGATTGATCTTATCAATAGCGCAGACCCTGTAAGCTCCACTGTTTCCGAACGAAAAGTCAAGGATTCATCAAGCCGCCGACCAAACAAGTCTGCACCGGTAAAAGCCACAGACAAACCCGAAGCCATTGAACCGGCAAATCCACCGGAACCTTCGGATACGAAACCCAATAATGAACCATAAACACCTTTTTTTAATATGAAAATCAACCTCAAATCTATCCTGGCTCTGACCATGGCTTCGGCAATAGCCGCAAGCATGCCCGCACGAGCCGACGAGTTTGACCTCGGATCACAACGCTCCGAGAAAAGAGAAGTAAACCCGGTACCGGGTCACAAAGTGGATCACCATGGCATTGTCATCAATCCCACACCGCAAAGCATCTCACACCCATACACCGGTGCGCTGAACATATCCGGAGGATTCAAAGTCAACGACAAGACAAAAAAATTCGCCAAAGACCTCGGTTTTTTGAATCAAGCATCCAAAGGAATTCCAGTGGAAATTGATTTCGGCCAAAAAGCAGCCGACAAAGCCAAAGTCAACAGTGTTGACGGATCCTACAGCCTTAGCATCGGACCCGATAAAATAACCATCATCGGCCGAGATGAAACAGGTGCGTTTTACGGTCTGCAAACACTTCGCCAGATCCTTCACAGCATTGGAAAGAATACAGATCTGCCCATGATGGAAATCAACGACTGGCCCGCAATGCCATATCGTGGTGTGGTAGAAGGTTTCTACGGCAACCCCTGGAGCCATGAAGTACGCCTTAGCCTCATAGACTTCTACGGAGCCAACAAAATGAACAACTACCTGTACGGGCCAAAAGACGACCCCTATCACAGCTCCCCCTACTGGCGTCAACCCTATCCTGAAGACCAAGCCAAGAACATCCGTGAACTGGTACAAGCATGTAACCGCAATCACGTAAAATTCTATTGGGCAATACATCCGGGCAAAGATATTCGCTGGAACAAAGAAGACTACGACTCGCTGCTCAACAAGTTCAACATGATGTACGACCTTGGAGTGCGCTCGTTTGCAATATTCTTTGACGACATTGAAGGCGAAGGTACCAACCCCCACAAACAAACCGAACTACTCAACGACCTGAGCCGCGACTTTGTGAAAGTGAAAGGCGACGTGAGTAACCTCATAATATGCCCCACCGATTATTCCAAACTGTGGGCCAAACCGGGTGAAAACGGACCTTTGGCTGTTTATGGCCGCACACTCAACCCATTGGCCGAAGTATTCTGGACAGGAGATGTGGTATGCTCCGACCTCACACCCGAAACCCTTGAGTTCATCAACACACGCATCAAACGCCCTGCACTATACTGGTGGAACTATCCCGTAAGCGACTATTGCCGCAATATGATACTCCAGGGCCCGGTTTACGGACTTGACACATATTTGACCAATGCAGAGGTTGCCGGCATTGAAAGCAACCCGATGGAACATGGCGAAGCCTCCAAACTTGCTCTTTACGGAGTAGCAGACTACTCTTGGAACCCAACGGCATATAACCCCATTGACAACTGGGAACGCGGTATAGAAATGCTAACACCCAATGCCGCCAAAGCCTACCGCACATTCGCCATACACTCTTGCGACACCGAAACCGGCTACCGCCGCGACGAATCTTGGGAAACAGTCACCTTCCCGTTCAACAAATACACCCAAGCCCAGTTTGATGCCCTGCGTGCCGAATTTGAACGCATCGTAGCCGTGCCCGAACAAATGGAAAAAGGATGTGACAATGCCCTGCTTCTCGGCGAATTGCGTCCATGGCTCAAAGAGTTTGGCAAGCTCGGACAACGCGGACTCCGCACACTTGACCTCATCAAAACCTACGAACAAGGCAACGACTCTGCATTCTGGACCGCCTACGTAGCCAACCTCATGAGCAAAGCCGACCGTGACGCTTATCAGGCACACAAAAGCGGAACCATGAAGCTACAGCCGTTCTACGACAACACCATGGACGATATGCTTCGCGCATACTTCACAAAACTTACCGGCACCATCCCCATGATGCCCAAAGGAGTCGGTTCTTTCGCCAATTTGTCCACTACGCTCAACAAGCTCATGCTTGACAACGACACCACCACCTACTACACATCAGCCTACTCACAGGCATCAGGCGACTGGATCGGTGTGGATCTTGGCGACATTCGCTCCATAGACGACATTTGCATCCGCCAAGGTCGCAACAGCATCAACGATGTTGACTATTTTGAACTCACAGCTCTTCAAAGCTCCGTTGACGGCAAATCATGGACCACTCTCGCCGACAGCCTTAAGCAAACCTATATTGTAACTTGGTCAGGCGAACCAATCAAGGCCCGCTACGTACGTCTGCTCCGGCGTGATACCCCAAAACAAAGCTGGGCAAGCGTGCGCACATTCAATGTCAATCCACCGTCACACAAACGCATAGGACTCAACATCACCGCAGCTGATTCTATCGGTGTATTGCTGGCTTTTGACTGCAACCCCGCATCATTCTTCGTTTTGAATGGCGATATGGCTTTTGACCGCAAAGATGAAGCCAAAACCATCACACTGCTTTCAGGCACAAATACCGGCCTTACCGTAAAACAATACGACGCCAAGGGTAATGAGCTGTCAACAACCGCACTCAACACCCCATATGCCACACTGCAATTATTGCCCGCCACAAAACGCATCAGCATGAACGGCTCAGCAACAATCTATGAACTGATACAGAGATAACACATCTCAACAATTCTTTAACACAAGGTCGTATAAGATCATCTGGTCTTATACGACCTTAATGTTTCTTGCGTTTTGATAAAAAAACCAAAAAATCAACTTTTTGACCAATTGCAGGGTGATTTTTACTTCTTTTTATTGAATAATAAATATTAGTGACACACAAAGGTTTCGTAACTTTGCAGTTTGAAATATAAGGTGTAAAAGCATCACACAGTGCATATAATCAACCGAATAACAATAATTCTAAGGTAATATAAAAAAAGACGTATGAAAGTTTCCGTAATGAATGTTGCCGCCGCTGTGATTTCCGGCGCAACCCTCATCACCATGTGTTCGTGCGGCGGTGGCCAGCAACAACAGCAGATGCCCGCTCCTCAGATTGCCACCATGACATTGTCGCTCAACAATTCGCAAGTAGAAAACTCTTATCCAGCCACAATCAAGGGTAAAACCGACATTGACATCCGCCCTCAAGTGACCGGATTCATCACAAAAGTACATGTAGACGAAGGTCAGCGTGTCCACAAAGGTCAAGTCCTCTTCACCCTTGACCAAGTTCAGTTCCAAGCAGCAGTAGATCAGGCTCAGGCTGCTGTAAACGCAGCACAAACATCTGTAAACACAGCCAAAATGACCGCAGACACAAAAAAGCGTTTGCTGGACAAAAACATCATCAGCCAATACGAATATCAAGTCGCCGACAACAACCTGCAATCCGCATTGGCTCAACTCGCTCAAGCACAGGCTTCACTAACCACAGCCCGCAAGAATCTGGCTTATACTGTAGTGACCGCACCGAGCGACGGAATGGTAGGCACCATCCCTAACCGCGAAGGTTCATTGGCTTCACCGTCTTCGGCTCAGCCACTCACCACAATCTCCGACAACTCTCAGGTCTATGCATACTTCTCTCTAACCGAAAAAGATCTGCTCAACCTCACCAACAACGGTAGCCGCACACTTCAGGCAGCCATAGACTCCATGCCTGCAGTGAAGCTCCGTTTGGCCGATGGCACAATCTTCCCAATTGAAGGAAAAGTGGCCACAGTGTCAGGTGTGATTGACAACTCCACAGGCTCAGCAAGCGTACGTGCATTGTTCAACAACGACAACGGAATGTTACGCAGCGGTTCCACCGGCGCTGTGTTGATCCCCGACACCAAATCCGATGTGATCGTGATCCCACAGAAAGCCACATTTGAGCTCCAGGATCGTCGCTATGCCTACATCGTAACCGACAGCAATGTGGTAAAAACAGCCCCGATTACCGTAGATGCCAACACCGACGGCAGAAACTTCGTGGTCACCTCAGGACTCAAAGCCGGCGACCGCATAGCAATCGAAGGCGTTGGCACCACTCTCAAAGACGGCATCACCATCACACCGGTATCACCCGAACAGGCTGCAGCAGCACAGGCCCAGCAGCAACAAGCGGCTGCCGCCCGGAAATAATGCAGTGACCTCAACATCATTTGCCTAAAAATCAGAATTAACACAGATGAAATTAGATAGATTTATCAACCGTCCGGTACTATCCACGGTTATATCGATTTTTATCGTGCTACTGGGTATAATTGGCCTCTTTTCTCTACCTGTAACCCAGTATCCCGACATAGCGCCACCCACCATCCAAGTATCCACTACCTATCAGGGCGCTAACGCTCAGGCGGTGCTAAACTCTGTGATTGCACCTCTTGAAGAGTCAATCAACGGTGCCGAAGGTATGACCTACATGGAATCAACCGCAACAAACACTGGCTCCGCAACCATCAACGTGTACTTTGAACAAGGTTTTGACCCTGACATGGCCGCCGTTGACGTACAAAACCGTGTTGCCAAAGCTCAAAGCCTCCTTCCCGCCGAAGTAACACGCGTAGGTGTGCTCACACAAAAGCGTCAAACCTCCATGCTGCTTGGTATCACCCTCTACGACGAAGACGACCGCTACTCCGAATCGTTCGTTGAGAACTACATGAAAATCAATGTCGTGCCACAGCTTCAGCGTATCTCCGGTGTGGGAGACGTAATGGTGATGGGTTCCGACTACTCAATGCGCATATGGCTCAAACCCGATGTCATGGCTCAATACCATCTTGAACCCACCGACATCTCTGCTGCTCTTGCAGAACAGAACATAGAAGCCGCACCGGGTGCCTTCGGAGAACAAGGCAACCAGACCTTCCAATACATCATGCGCTACAAAGGACGCTTGGTGACAACCGAAGAGTTTGAAAACATCGTGATCCGTGCCAAAGATAACGGCGAAATACTGTATCTCAAAGATGTTGCCGAAATAGAACTCGGTCGTGTTACCTACGGATTCCACGGTAAATACAACGGTAAAACCGGTGTTACCGCCATCGTGTTCCAGACCGCAGGATCAAACGCCACCGCCATCATCAACGACTGCTTGGCATTCGTTGACGACATGAAAAAAGACCTCCCCGCTGGCATAGGTGTGGCAATACCTATGAACAACAACGACTTCCTTTATGCATCAATAAACCATGTGCTCCAAACACTTATTGAAGCATTCATCCTGGTATTCTTCGTAACCTACGTGTTCCTTCAGGACTTCCGCTCCACCATCATCCCGGCCATAGCTATCCCGGTAGCATTGGTAGGCACATTCTTCCTGATGAAACTCATCGGATTCTCCATCAACCTCATCACCCTTTCAGCCCTCGTGCTTGCCATAGCCATTGTGGTCGACGACGCGATAGTGGTGGTGGAAGCCGTGCATGCCAAACTTGATGTTGGATACAAGAGCGCTCGTCGGGCATCAATAGACGCCATGAGCGAAATAGGCGGAGCCATCATATCTATCACCTTGGTAATGATGCTCGTGTTCATACCAGTATCATTTATGCCCGGCACAAGTGGTATATTCTATCAACAGTTCGGTTTGACAATGGCCATAGCCATCGGTCTTTCTGCTGTAAACGCATTGACCCTGTCACCCGCCTTGTGCGCAGTCTTCCTGAAACCGCATAACAGCGAAGCCACACTCAAAGAGCGCATGGCAGACTCATACAAAACCGCAGCCAAGACCCTTGGATCCAAGTACAAGAATAGCTTGAAACTCAACATCCATCCGGCCATCACTCTTGCCTGCCTCACATTCACCATCCTTGCAATGGTAATGGGTTGGTTCTCATTTGACAACGTACTTCTCTCTGTAGCATGCTACATTGTAGCTGTCATCACCATTCTCGGACTGCTCGGCGAGCGATTCCACACCGCATTTGAAAACGGATTCGGTGCAGTGCTTCGCAAATACGATGCCAGCACCAAATGGTTCATCAAAGCTCGCTACCTGTCATTGGCCATCGTGGCCGGAGCCATCGCCATTCTTGTATGGCTCATGAGCATCACTCCCACCGGACTTGTCCCCAACGAAGACACCGGTACACTTTTCGTGATGGTGGATATGCCCCCGGGCACATCTCAGGAACGCACCGGAGAAACACTTGACAAAGTAGACTCCATATTGTCAACAGTACCCGCCATTGAATCGCGCACCATGATCGATGGTTACAGTTTCGTTGCCGGACAAGGTGCCACATACGGTACTTTCATCCTCAAACTCAAAAACTGGTCACAACGTGATGCCTCACAAAGTTCCGACGCCGTGCTTGCACAACTCTATGGACTCATGACACAAGTCAAGGATGGCCGCGTGCTGATATTTGCACCACCAATGATCTCAGGTTACTCAATGACCAACGGTTTTGAAATCAAAATGCAGGACAAAACCGGTGGCGACATCAACCAATTCTTCGGCGTAGTACAAGGATTCCTCGGAGCACTGAACGCCCAGCCCGAAATCCAAGTTGCCTACACCACATTCAACCCCACATTCCCGCAATATTTGGTAGATGTGGATGCAGCCAAATGTAAACAAGCAGGTATCTCTCCGCAATCCGTGCTCACCAGCCTCCAGGGATACTACGGAGGTATGTATGTATCCAACTTCAACCGTTTCGGTAAACTTTACCGCGTAATGATGCAAGCTTCGCCAGAAGCGCGCGTAAGCCCCGAAACATTGGCAAGCATCAAAATACGCAACGGATCAGAAATGGCATCCATAAGCAATTTCGTAACACTCACACGCGTATACGGTCCCGACTTGCTCAACCGCTTCAACATGTTCCAGTCAATAGCCGTAACCGGTCAACCCGCACCCGGATACTCGTCCGGTGACGCCCTCGCTGCCATTGAGCGCGTGGCATCACAGACACTACCCGCTGGCTACGGATTTGAATACGCCGGTATGACACGAGAAGAAGGTAACTCGTCAGGCAACGCCACAGCCATGATCTTCGGCCTCTGTCTACTTTTCGTATACCTGTTGCTTTCAGCCCAGTACGAAAGCTATCTGCTTCCGTTTGCCGTAATATTGTCAGTGCCGTTCGGTTTGATGGGATCATTCATATTTGCCCAGATATTTGATGTCACCAACAATATCTATCTGCAAATCGCACTCATCATGCTTATCGGTCTGTTGGCCAAAAACGCAATCCTTATTGTAGAATTTGCCGTAGAGCGCCGCCGCACAGGCATGAGCATTGTCAACGCAGCTATCACAGGTGCAAGCGCCCGTCTGCGTCCTATCCTCATGACCTCATTGGCACTTATCATAGGTTTGCTCCCAATGATGTTTGCCCACGGCGTAGGAGCCAACGGTAACCGCGCTCTTGGTGTCGGCTCTGTAGGCGGTATGCTCATAGGTATGATACTGCAGATATTCATAGTGCCCGCACTCTTCGTGATATTCCAAAGCATACAAGAGCACTTCACCCCGCTAAAATGGGAAGACACCGACAATGCCGGCATAGAGAACGAAATCGAGCAGTACTCTCGTTAACCATTCATAAACACAATAATGAACAAGAATTTCCGCATCATAGCCGCAGCAGCATTGACCATGTCCATGCTCTCAGGCTGCAACATATACAAGAAATTTGAACTTCCCAAGGACTCCGAGCTTGCGCAGCAATATGCGCAAGCCCAGGAGCAACCTGTGGACTCAGCAGCATTCGGCAACCTTGACTGGCATCAAGTGTTCACCGATCCGGTTCTCACCGACCTCATTGAGCAGGCATTGGCCAACAATACCAATCTTCAGAACGCCATGCTCAATGTTGACATGGCCCACGCATCGCTAAAAGGCGCACGTCTGAGCTTCCTCCCATCCGTGGCTCTCGCCCCCAACGGCGCAGGCGCCAAATACGGCACCGGACACGGACGCTCATTTGGCTGGAGCTACACCATTCCGGCACAAGTAAGCTGGGAAATTGACGTGTTCGGCAAACTGCTCAACAACAAACGCAACGCCCAAGCATCATACGAGCAGGCTCAGAACTATGCCCAGGCAGCACGCTCGCAAATAATCTCTGCCACCGCCAACACATACTACGCCATAGCAATGCTTGAAAACCAGCTGCAGCTAAGCCGTGCCACAGCCGAAAAATGGCGCGAGAATGTGCAGGTAATGAAAGATTTCAAAGAAGCAGGACGTGTCAACGAAGCAGCCGTAGTACAAAGCACTGCCCAGTACTACAGCATCCAAGCCTCTATCACCGACATAGAAGTAAGTTTGGACGAAATGTACAACACCATGTCACTTCTGCTCAATGTAATGCCGCAGAAATGGACCGTATCGCCAAATGCCACACTTGAAATCCCCGCAATGTACCGTGAATCAGTGCCGATGCGTGAACTTGCAGCACGCCCTGACGTACGCGCCGCCGAACGAGGTCTCGCCGCAGCCTACTACTCAACCGCAGGAGCACGCGCCGCATTCTATCCCGGACTCAACATCACAGCCAACGGTGGATTCACAAACCTCCTCGGCTCCATGATAACCAACCCCGGCGACTTTTTCATACAGCTTGCGGGATCACTTGCCATACCGTTGTTCTCTCGCGGCTCCAACATAGC
>CAMWXV010000021.1 GCA_947178305.1 uncultured Porphyromonadaceae bacterium
TTTGAAGTCCATAACAAAGCCTCATTGCCTCCAGACTCTATTACAAACTCGTCAGCCATTATCCCACCGAAAGCAGCTTCTCCCACTACCTCCAACTTTGGCTCGATCGTTAATTTCTTGACACCGGTGCACCCCATCATCGCCATTGGGCCAACTTCGTTTAGGTTGGGCAGGTTCACATCTTCCTCAAGTTCCACGCCATAAAGCGCCATAGCATCTATGTGCTCTATGGTTGATGGCAGGCTTAACTTGACATCACATTCATTAAATGCATACTTGTCTATCCCCTTGACAATGAACGTGACACCGTCAACCTCTATTTTGTCCGGAATCACAATGTTTCCCTTGTATTTCACCTGTCGGTTTTCAAAATCGGGAATTGTCACCATGGCAGCATTCTCGTCATATGAATCTATAACATAATTCAGCTCCGAGGTCGTATTTTGCCCGCTATCCGCCAATCCGTACAAAGTTCCTATTATAAGGAATGAACTAACAAAAAAATTTTTCATGACATATAGTTTATTGGGATACATACATTTTTATATTTGATACAGGATAACCGTCTATCATCAATGATGCCATCATAATGCCCGGCATTACGTGCATACTCACACTTGTTTTAGTGTCAACAACAGAAGTATCAATTGGACAACTGGATATAATATTTCCGGTTATAAGGTTTACAATTAACATTTCCACCCTGTTTTTGGAACTACTGCTTGATAAATAATAATCAATAGTAACTGTTGTATGGTCTTTGTTGTCATGATATCCAAGTATTTGACTTCTTGTAGCAATATCAACGGATCCTCTGTATTCTTCTCCAAAATCAGTGTATGGTACAGAATTCTCTGTGTAAACTACGGCGCTAAGATGCTTCCCGGCGTTTTTTGTTTCTGATATATAAGAAACTTCTGTTCCAAAAAATTTGAATGATTTTCTTGTGGTCGGGTCATATATACCTATATAAGCCTCTTTGCCATTTGTGTACACATTAATGCCATTTGAAGTTCTTGAAACTATTACATTATCTATTATTTCTGGCTCTTCGGTGCGAAAATACATACTTGGGTCTCCAAAACAATGATAAGCATATATATTATGGGTCTTTGGTGATGTAGCATTTAGTTGCATACCGTTTATGTAGTAATTCAAAATTCCACCCATTTGTGATGTTTGTGGGTATTCTGGATATGTTACATAAAAATACTTATAATCACCAAATATTTGTTTAAATCTATTCGTAACCATTCTCAATCCGGGATTAGGCCAAATGGAATTAACAAACAGTGCTGTGCCTGGTCCTAAGTCCCCATATGAAGTATATGTAGTTGATGCGAATACACCAACTGCACCACCATTTATTTTTGTTAAAAAAGAACGTGTTAAGCAATCATCCTTATTGTGCGATCCTGTAAGACAGCACATATTGAAGATTATTGGCATACGTTCATAATTCCACATATTATTTATGTCATTCTTTGTGAAATAAGCGTTCTCTCTGTCTCCCCATGAATTGTTTGATCCGTGACCGCAATAAAGGATATAGGAGGCACCAGTATTTACAGTGTTGACAACATCGTTGGCTTCTCCGTCCCAGCGGAATCCATTTTCATATCTTAATACACTTGGAATCTCTCCGCCTTCAGACATGAGTGCGTGCCATTCTTGTGGCCATTTATATATGCTGTCTGTATTTGTGTAGTATCTGTATACTCGATCTATATTATATTCATAATTAGATTCTAAATAATTGCGAATGTCTTCACTTGTTTTGACATCTCTTGAGTTCTCTATGCCATCTTGCTGGTTGGTTCTATTTTTATCAACCAAGTCCTCAAATAAAGCGAAATGAACTCCGTGTTTATAAAAGGAATCGCTATTTGGTGGATTTTGTTCATACCAAATAATTTTATCTATTATTGTTTTAAGTTGATGTGTGTTTGTGACTGGTAACCGCCCACAATATAAATCAGGTTCAATGTCATTGTTTCCATCCAAACAAGAATACTGCAAATCAGAAACCATTGTATCGGTTACATTTTTCCCATTTAATAGAATTTCAAACTCGTACTCCTTAGCTGGTACAACCGAATGATCACCTACAATGAGAAGATACATCAGTTTGGGGTCTTTTTCGTATTGTTCTTTTACTGCTGCTTTGATTTTATCAGCAGTCCAATCTGCATCATATAAGGTTGTCACATTGTATCCGAGCTGTTTCTTCCATTTAATGAAGTCTTCAAGATAGTAATCAAATTCGGGTACGGTTATAATTAAGTATCCTGAGCTTACCATAACGCTTGTGCCGGGTTCGCGGTAATCAAGCAATGCGATGTCGCTCTGTTTGCATTTGGGATTCAGCATAGAGCCAGGTTCATAGTAGATGGCAGATAAGTTGTTTGTATTTGTGTATTTTAGTTTGTACGTGAGTTCGGAGTATACTCGCACTGTATGAGTAGTGTGGTTGTATTGCACAGGATTTACGGCAACTCTTGCAATATGCTGTTTGCGATATATTGCTGCTGGTAAATCTTCGCATACCACATTTGGATAAAATCCTGAATATGGTGCTATGGGGGCTATGTTGTTTTTAGAATACGCAAAAGTGTCAGTCATTAATCGTGGTTCTCTTGCTGGGGCTACTGTATATTTATAATCCGTATATTTTGATGATACCACTTCAACTACAGGATTCGCTTCCTTTGGAACAAAAAACGGTCTGTGCCTACTGTGATAGCAGGTAGTCCTGATGCCTGTATCATGTTAAATTCAGGAATGACTACTTGATAGCATCCGGAAAAAACATCGTCTTCCACAAACAATGCCTCATCAAATCTATAGGTCGCTAATATTCCATCTGTCAGGTGTTCAACAGTACGAATTGTGTTTGATGGTTTGTTGGTTTCAATTGCTTGATTTGTGTTGAACTGTGTTTCTTGGGCAAGCATTTGTAATGTGCCAACTAATGTAATTGATAAGAGTAGTTGTCTAATTTTCATGGTTGTTGGCTTTGTTAAGGTATTAATTTTGCTAAAAAATAACATTAAATTTAAACATATGCAAATAAATGTTGTTTGATTTAACGCTGTTTAACAATACGCTTGTGGCTGTATAAAAAAGTGCCCGCTGCCCCTTTCCATCAAGGAGCACCGGACTAAAGCCATAGGGCAATTTTGATTTGTGATTCTAATTGGTAGGATTTACTCCTA
Source organism: uncultured Porphyromonadaceae bacterium (assembly GCA_947178305.1). GTDB lineage: Bacteria > Bacteroidota > Bacteroidia > Bacteroidales > Muribaculaceae > Paramuribaculum. Next base: position 3,216 of record CAMWXV010000021.1, read on the forward strand.
CGTAGAGATTATATCATACTTACATCATGTACCGGTATTCAATGGCATTGGTATCTCCCGACACTATCTCCATGATGTTGCCTCGGCCTTAGTCTATAAAGAAGTTTTGCGTAAAAATTTGATTTTTCAGTCAAAGGCATGCAACAGGTACATTCTCGTTGCAAAGTTACGAATATTTTTTCAAACTGCAATAATAATTGTGCTTAAAATTTAAAATTTGGAAATATGAACCAATGTTTTATAACTTTGCTTCATTAAATTTAGCTCTAAAATGTCACAATTGCGTCAGCGCATCAAGCCTTTTATGCTGCCGGTAGCCATGTTGGGAGGCCTGGTGTTTCACGAATTTATGGATAGGGTGCAGTTTCTTGCTCCGTATCTGATATTTGTAATGCTGTTTATCACATTTTGCCGTATAAAACCACGCGAAATCCGTGTCACCTCCTTGTCGTGGAGTTTGCTGGCTGTGCAGGTGCTTGGCTCCATAGGTGTGTATATTGCGCTTTTGCCGATTGATGAAACTGTGGCTCAAGGTGTGTTCATATGTGTGTTCTGCCCCACGGCCACTGCCGCGCCGGTTATCACGGGAATGCTCGGCGGAAGTGTGCCACGGCTGGCCACATTCTCTATAATAAGCAACATGGCTGTGGCTATATTGGCTCCGGTGCTTTTTACATTCATGGGAAGTGCCGATATCGGATTCCTTGACACTATTGGATATATAGCCCGTAATGTGGTGCCTCTGATATTGTTGCCGTTGGTCGCTGCATGGACACTCATGCTTGTTTCACCCAAAACTCATAAGTTTGTGGCTGAGAAACAAGGCATATCGTTCTACATCTGGGCCGTGTCACTGTTTATTGTCGTGGGGCGAGCGGTGTCGTTTGTCATGGCCGAGCCGGCCGACATGATACCCGAGATGCTTCTGATCGCGTTCGGCTCCGGAGTCGTGTGCATAGCGCAATTTTGGATAGGGCGTAAAGTGGGGGCAAAAAATGGCGACAGGATTGCCGGTGCCCAAGGGCTTGGTCAGAAAAACACCGTGCTGGCCGTGTGGATGGCGCTTACCTATCTCAATCCGGTGGCATCCGTAGGACCGGCTGCCTATATCGCATGGCAGAATAGTATCAATTCACTGCAATTGTATTATAAAACCAAGCGCGAGATCCAAACAAACATTTGATGGCAAATGTTATTGATATACGTTTTCAACACAGCCTATGAACAGTATATACGAAATATTTATGGCTTTGCCATTGTTTCACGGAGTCAGCCGCCAGCGCATATTGCAAGTGGTGGAATCCACACGGTTTCATTTCTTGAAATTTGCCGATGGAGAGTCAATTGTGACCGCAGGCGAAGAATGCTCGCACGTGAAATTCGTCATATCAGGTAGCGTAAGGGTGATTATAGCCAATAGTGACTCTCGTTTCCGTGTTGGCCAGACCCTTGAGGCTCCCGATGTGATATTTCCCGATTTCCTGTTCGGGCGTGACACGCACTACCCCTGTTCGGCAACGGCGATAGGCGACACCGGAGTGCTGCAAATATCTAAGGCCGAATATGTTAAGATATTGAGCTGCGACGAGATATTTCTCTACAATCTCCTGAATCATTTGAGCATGAATGCGCAAAAATCCATAGATGGCGTGCTCGCGCTCACCACCGGCTCTCTTGAACGGCGTATTGCATTTTGGATAATGGCTTTGACACAGCCGTCGGGTAAGGACATATTGCTTGAATGCCGCCAACGCGACCTTTATTCGCTCTTCGGAGTGCAGCGTACATCGTTCATGGCCACATTGGAATCCATGAAACAGCGCGGGCTGATAGACTATACCTCTACCAGAATATCCATCACTTCGCGCCGCTTGCTTTTGGAAATGCTTCAGCAACCCGAATAATTTCATTTGCCGGTATTGATTGTCACCGATAGAATTGTTACTTTTGCACATTCAAAGCAATAGCGACAATCTTATCGTATGGAAAAGAACTTTAAGCGAACACTCATAACCACTGCATTGCCCTATGCAAACGGGCCTGTGCATATAGGACATTTGGCCGGCGTGTACGTGCCCGCCGATATATACGCGCGTTATCTCCGCGCCAATGGTAAAGAAGTGCTTCTCGTAGGTGGAAGCGATGAACACGGTGTGCCCATCACTATCAAGGCACGCAAGGAGGGTGTGACCCCGCAGGACATCGTTGACCGTTACCATACCATAATCAAAAAATCAATGGAGGGTTTGGGTATATCATTTGACGTATATTCCCGTACAACATCCGACATACACAGCCATACCGCAAGCGAATTCTTCAGTCGCTTGTATGCCAATGGAAAATTCATAGAAAAAACATCTCTCCAGCCATATGACGAACAAGCCGGTGAGTTCCTTGCCGATCGTTACGTGGTGGGCACATGCCCCCATTGTGGCAGCGACCGCGCCTATGGCGACCAGTGCGAAGCCTGTGGCACAAGCCTCAACGCCACCGACCTTATCAACCCTCACTCGGCGCTCACATCAGCTCCCGTGACCCTTAAGGAAACATCCCATTGGTTCCTGCCCCTCAATGACTATCAGGAAGCGTTGAGCAAGTGGATACTTGAAGGACATAAAGAATGGAAAACCAATGTTTATGGACAGTGCAAATCATGGCTTGACATGGGATTGCAGCCGCGCGCCGTTAGCCGCGACCTCAACTGGGGTGTGCCGGTGCCGGTGGAAGGGGCCGAAGGCAAGGTGCTATATGTGTGGTTTGACGCTCCTATCGGCTACATATCCAATACCAAAGAAATTCTGCCCGACACATGGCAGCAATGGTGGAAAAGCCCCGAAAGCCGGGTTGTCAACTTCATCGGCAAGGACAATATCGTGTTCCACTGCATCGTGTTCCCAGCCATGCTTATGGCTTATGGCGATGGCTACCAGCTCCCTGATAACGTACCCGCCAATGAGTTCCTCAATCTTGAAGGCGACAAAATATCCACCTCTCGTAACTGGGCTGTATGGCTTCACGAGTATCTTGAGGACTTCCCCGGCAAGCAGGACGTGTTGCGTTACGTGCTCACTGCCAATGCCCCCGAAACAAAGGACAACGACTTTACTTGGAGTGATTTCCAGGCTCGTAACAACAATGAGCTCGTGGCCATACTCGGAAATTTCGTAAACCGTGCCATGGTGCTCACCCATAAATATTTCCAGGGTGCAGTGCCCACACCTGCCACGCTGCAACCCATAGACGAAACTCTGTTTGCCGAGATTCTTGACATCAAGCAGCGCGTGTCAGAAAAACTTGACACATTCCATTTCCGTGATGCCCTTAAAGATGCCATGGACATGGCTCGTGCCGGCAACAAGTATCTTCAGGAAACCGAACCTTGGAAACTCGCTAAAACCGACATGGAGCGTACTGCCACAGTGCTTTACTGCGCCTTGCAGCTTTGTGCCGACATGGCTGTGGCTTTTGAGCCGTTCATGCCGTTTATGGCTCAGAAGCTCCGCTTGATGCTCGGTATGGAATCAATGGCCTGGGATGCCATAGGTGGACGTGAGCTTGTGCCTGCCGGAAGCAAAATCAACGAATCCGAACTTCTGTTTGAAAAAATAGCCGACGAAACCATAGCAGCCCAACTGCAGAGACTTGCCGATATCAAGGAGCAAAACAAGATCGCATCTTGGAAAGCAGAGCCTCAGGCAGCCGATGTGGACTTTGACACATTCATGAAAGCCGACTTGCGAGTGGGCACAGTACTGGAATGCTCTCGTGTGCCGAAAGCCGACAAACTGCTCAAATTCCTTATTGACGATGGTTTGGAAAAACGCACCATTGTGTCGGGCATAGCCAAATATTATGCTCCCGAAGAATTGGTTGGTAAGCAAGTGGTGTTCATCGCCAATCTGCCTCCACGCAAGCTCAAAGGCATCGTGAGCCAGGGTATGATATTGTCGGCTGAGAATGCTGACGGCTCGCTTGTGGTTATTTCACCCAGTGCCGCAGTGGTTCCCGGAGCACAAGTTAAATAATTTTATCTGTTTACAGAGTCATGAGTCATCGTCCTCGCATATTGATAATTTACACCGGAGGCACAATCGGCATGATTGAGAATCCGGACACAGGCACATTGCAGCCGTTTGATTTCTCGCACTTGCTTGACAATGTGCCTAAAATCAAAATGCTTAACTATGTGATTGACAATGTGCAGTTTGACGAGCCCATAGACTCTTCCGACATGGATCCCTCTCATTGGGTCAGGATAGCGGCCGCCATAGAACGTGAGTACGACAACTACCACGGATTCGTAGTGCTGCACGGCACCGACACCATGGCCTACTCCGCATCGGCACTCTCTTTTATGCTTGAAGGGTTGCGCAAGCCGGTCATAATAACCGGCTCGCAGTTGCCCATCGGCGAAGTGCGAACCGATGGCGAAGAAAACCTCATCACCGCATTGCAGATAGCTGCCGCCACCAACGCCGATGGCGCACCTATGGTGCAGGAAGTGGCCATACTTTTTGAAGACTATCTTTGGCGCGGCAACCGCTCCACAAAGATGAGTGCCGACAACTTCAATGCATTCAAGAGCAATAACTACCCCGCGTTGGCCAAGATAGGTCTCGGCATTCACTACAATGAAGATGCCCTTTATAGACCTGCTAACGCTGAGAATACCGCACTCAAGGTTCACTATACACTTGATACCGGAGTGATGTTTGTGGATTTGTTTCCCGGAATGCGCGAGAGCACATTGCGTCATCAGCTGTCCACACCCGGCATTAAAGGTATAGTGTTGAAAACCTATGGAGCCGGCAATGCACCCACCGCCCAATGGTTCACCGAAGCCTTGTCCAATGCCGTGAACCAAGGCAAAGTGGTGCTTAACGTGACACAGTGCGTCAACGGAGCCGTGCACAAACGGTATATGTCGGCCAACACCCTTGCCAACGCTGGAGTGGTGTCCGGAGGCGATATGACAGCCGAAGCCGCTATTACTAAAATGATGTTTCTATTCGGCCTTGGTCTTGACAGTAAAGAAGTTGCCGAGCGTTTCTCTCATGCATTGTGTGGAGAGGTAACATTATGACTTATGGAAAATATTAGCAATGAACCCGTGGTGATCAACGGTGTTGAGGTGCGTCCTTACATCCTCACATCGGAGCAGATTATGGATATGGTCAAGCCTCTGCATAATCGTCCCAAGTTGGTACGCGGTCTTATGAAGATTTTTAGGTTGGATGGAGTTAACGAGCTTCATCTCCACAACCATCATACTCCCGGGGTACCGTTCACATCCGGAATACTGAAAGAGCTTGACATCACATTGCGGGTGGATAACGAACAGGTGCTGGAGCAAATTAGCAATGTACCCTTTATCACCGTGAGCAATCATCCTTTCGGAGCTCTTGACGGCATATCGCTGATTAATCTCGTCGGCAAATACCGCCCTGACTTCAAAGTGATGGTGAATATGATACTCAATCACATCACCGCAATGCGTTCCAACTTCATAGCTGTGGACGCACTTCAGAGCGATGACCCCAAGAAAAAAGCAGTGTCAATGAAAGGCATCAAGGAAGCCATTGATCAAGTGCGCAGCGGCAAGCCGTTGGGCTTTTTCCCCGCCGGAGCAGTATCGAAAGTCAACAATCGCTTTCAGCTTGAGGACCGTGAATGGCAACCCACCGTGGTGCGCCTCATCAAGCAGCTTGGTGTGCCGGTAGTTCCCATATATTTCCACGGCAGCAACTCATGGTGGTTCAATCTTCTTGGGCGCATATCGTGGCAGCTTCGCACACTGCGCTTGCCCGCCGAAGTGTTTGGCAAGCGACATAAAACAATACATATCTCTGTGGGACAGCCCATCACTCCGGAGCAGATCAAAGCTCACGGCGGCTCCATAGAGCAACTTGGTCAATATCTCAAACAGCAAACCTACGCTCTCAGATCATGCAAATAGACTCCGACATATCACCCGAAGTGCAGCAAGCCAAGATGCGGTTTTCCATCGTGGGCAATGCCCCTGCGTTGATAGCCGCGGTGAGCCGTGCCATCAAAGTCGCGCCTATTGATTTGTCGGTGCTTGTTACTGGAGAGAGCGGTGTGGGCAAGGAGTTCTTTCCTAAAATTATTCACGCCTATAGCTCTCGTAAACATGCGCGCTACATAGCCGTGAACTGTGGAGCCATTCCCGAAGGCACCATTGACTCCGAACTTTTCGGACACGAAAAAGGTGCGTTCACCGGAGCCATTTCAGCTCGCAAAGGTTATTTTGAGGAAGCCGATGGAGGCACAATATTTCTTGACGAAGTAGGGGAGTTGCCGCTCACAACTCAGGCCCGCTTGTTGCGTGTGCTTGAAAATGGCGAATTCATTAAAGTTGGTTCCTCCACCGTGCAGCGCACCAATGTGCGCATCGTTGCAGCCACCAATGTTGATATGCTGCAGGCCGTAGCCGAGGGAAAGTTTCGTGAAGACCTCTACTATCGCCTGTCCACTGTTCAGATACAGGTGCCGCCATTGCGGAGCCGAGGCAACGACATCGTTCTGTTGGCACGCAAATTTGCCGCCGATTTTGCCGAGCGCTACCGTACCCCCGCCATAATCATTGGCGATGATGCACGCAGGGCGTTGCTTCATTACGCATGGCCCGGCAATGTGCGCCAGCTAAAGAATGTAATAGAGCAGGCCGCTTTGTTTCAGGCCGGAAGTGAAGCAACATCCGATGACATTCAGCGTTATCTGCCGTCCGACACCACAGGCTTTGCCCCTGCGGTATCAGTGGCTCATGAACACAGCTATGCTCAGGAGCGTGAAATATTGTTTAATATGATATTTCGTATGCAACGGGAGATTGATGCCTTGCGTTCGCAGCTGTCTGAGCGCGAACCCGCCACACATGAAACCTCATTGATTGGCATGCCGCGTTCCCTTGTGGCTGTGAACCGTGCTCACGAATCCCGACTCCCCGCTCCGATTGATGTGGATGTTAGTGAAGTGACATCCGATATACCTGCGGAATTCTCATCCGACACTGTTGATGAGCATTCAATGACCCTTGAGGACACCGAGCGTGAAACAATTCGTCGTGTGCTTGACAAACACTCCGGACGACGTAAGGCCGCCGCCAAGGAGCTTAACATCTCCGAGCGAACACTCTATCGCAAAATCAAAGAATACAATTTAGAGTGAACCCTGTGTTTTGATATTAAGACATGCGTTCTCTGTCATCATCCATGGCATCCCAATAGTCATTGTCCATCTTCATCACTTTAAGAACCTTTTCGGTCTGCAATCCCAAACCGTAATCATAAATAAATTCCGTTAATTGCTGGCCGTTTATTAGAATTATGGTTGGAGTGCCGTTAAGGCTCTCCACATACTCCATAGCCCCTTTGGTATAATCGGATGTAGTGATGAAAACACCCTTTTTTGACGGAGTTCCCGCAACGGCGCCTACGAAACTCTGCACCTCGTTGCGTCCCACATTGTTGTTAAGGGCATATCGTTTGGCTTGTATTGATATATGGTTGAATCCCAATATATCTTCCTTTATGATACCGTCTATGCCACCGTCGTTTGACAGTTTGGTAACTATCCCCGAGTTCTTAACCTCGCCGCCGTAACCCATTGACTGAAGCATCTTCACAACCAGTCTCTCAAACTCCTGTGGCTTTTTGCTCAATATTGTTGTCAGTATTTGAGATTGGATATTATGTTTTATTCTGTTGTAGGAATCGTCCAGCTCCTCTTCCGGAGTACGCTCATCATCGCTCGTTTTATGACATAAGATAACCTTTTCGTTCTTGCTCTTGGCTCCTTTCTTGGGCGTTTTGGCGTTGACTGTCGTTTTTACAAAATCATTTATCTGCTCATTTGAGCACGTTGACAGCATTTCCAAACCTTTCTCGCTGATTTTGTAATCGCCTCTTTGCGGTCTCTCCACAAGTCCGGCAATGAATAGATACGACAATGCCCATGAAATTCTGTCAGCGAAAATTTCACCGTTACCTGACGGATACAAGGCATTCATCTCATCATCTGTCAAATTAAAATGCCTTGCCAAAGGCATACGCAAATCCTTGGCCCTCATTACTGCTCCTGAACTTAATTCTTTCAGAGCTTGTATCCGTATTTCTTCAAATTGTGGTATCATGGACAGAAAGTTGAATATTAAACTACCATTGAGCAAATATACACAAATAAGTCAAAAGTAATGACATATATTTGAGCATTGTCAAGAAAAATCAGTATAGGGCAGCAATGTGACGTAATTTGGACAGACGTTCCATGAACGATTGGTCTTGTTTTATGGTAAGTAGATTGTATTTTGTCTGAAGACGCATAAGAGGTTCGGAATCAACTCCTAATGCTGCTTCAAACAATAATGCTGTTTTTTCGGTCAACGGTCTGTGTCCGTTTAAAATTTCGTTTAAAACAGTGTATCTTATGCCCATGTCCTCGGCTAATTTGCGTTGTGATACACCTCTGCTTTCAAGTTCGTCTTTCAATATCTCACCTGGATGAGTTGGAAAAGCAGGAGTGAGTCTATTTGCAATCATATCGTTATCTAAGTGTTTCATTCTTCTTTTTTATTTATAATGATTTGATAAATCTGTTATGTTGCATATGGAGGCTATCAATTCTGTTCCATTTGTAATCTCCTCAAACTCTATCCTATACTGGTCATTTACTCTTACTGATGACAATCCGTTTTTATCTCCTTTTAGTTTTTCGTAATTAAGAGATTAATACTGTGTTATAGACATGACATTTGGCAATTCTGTCATAAGGTCAATTACACGTATACAGCGTTTGATAATCTGAGGTTGAAAACGATGCTTTTTGCCGGCATCACCTTCTGTGTATAAATCTTTTAGATATGGCTTGTCAAATCTGATTTCCATATTTTATTGTATTTGACAGCAAAATTACGAATAGTTTTAGTGTTCAAAAAAAAGTGAACGACTGTTGCGTTATAAGTACATAAAAAAAACAGAAAAAGGTACTTTTTCAAGCATCTTTTTCTGTTTTAAACTATTGTTAGGGCAGTGGTTATTTGCTGTTGTTGATACATTGGTTGTTTCTGTGACAACCTTTTCTCATATGTTTTTTGCCATGATGACGAGAACCGCAGGTGAAATTGTTTTCAAGCATCTTTTGGTACTGCTCGGGAGTAAGAATTTTTTTGAGGTCTGCAAGATATTTGGCACGGGCCTCTTTATGCATTTTCATTCGGTCCGCTCTGTTGGCAGGGCAATTGGCTTTGTCTTTTTTGCAATATGGCGTGTCAAGCTCCTTGATAGCTTTTTTCTGAGCGTCTGTCAGATTGAGACCTTCAAGCATCCTGCATTGACCTTTTGCCTTCATGCATTTGCTCCTGTCCTTCTTGCACACACCATCGGCCTGACACAATCCATTGTTTTGACAAGAGCTGTTCGCTTGACATTGTGCGTTTGCTTGGCACTGTGTATTGGCAGGGCACACGGCTACAGTTTTGTTATTGGTTTGTGCGGAAACACTGATTGGAGCTAAAGTCACGATAGCGGCGGCAATGCCGAGAATTAGTTTCTTCATAATTGAAATTGTTTATTTGTTCTACTTTTGGAATCGGTTTGTAAGTATGACATCGGCAACGGGAATAGGTTTAATCCCCGTCGCCATGTTTAACTTTTATTTCAACCTGTGTAAAAATCTGTTATTCTGCCACTCTCATCAATATCTCATCCACAAACGCTTTCCTGAGAGAGTCATCGGCATTTTCCACATTGTCACAATTTAACCATGTCACGCGGTTGATTCCAACAGGGTTGAGCACTTGAGGAATGAACACACCATTGAAAAAATTGCTGAGAGTCTCGCTATCTTCCTGAGAAGTGGTTATTATTGTGCAAGGCTCCACATTGAGCATAGGCAATATGGCACCCTCAGGAGAAGTGTCGTAAATAATACCTTTCATAAACACCTTGTCTATGAATCCCTTGATCATAGCGGGCATCATGCCCCACCATATCGGGAATATGAAAATTATGCTTCCTGTGTTGCGCATCATTTTTTGGTATCGTTCAGTGAGCGAATCTGTTGCCTTTCCATGCATCGCATTCTCAAGGTCGGCTTTTGACAACACCGGATCGAACCCATCGGCATAAAGATCTATCACATTATAGTCACGTCCGTTGTCGGTGAGTAGAGTGGTGATAGACTCAAGAATACTGTGGTTGAAGCTGCAAGGATTTGGATTGGCGTAAACAATTGTTATCATGAATAGTTTATGTTAGGAATTAATATAAACTTACACCGGCACTAAGGGTGACTACATATACAAAAATAGCCTGCCGGTTGAAGTAATGTATCATTACAACAACCGGCCGACGGATATGGTTTTTGAAAAAGCTGATTCTATTTCATTTGTTTGAGAGCATTTACCACCTCGTCAATACTTATGCCGAGCATTTGCATTTCATTGGCTATTGACGGCAGTGTGTCTGAAAAAAACTGTTCCTTTCGGGCTTCGCTCACACGGGTTCTTGCGTCGGGAGCCAAAAAGTACCCCAGCCCTCTGCGAGGAGCTATTATCTCGTGTTTTTGAAGATACTCCAGTGCTTTAAGTACAGTGTGGGTGTTCACGGTCAGAGCCACCGCCAGCTCTCGCACCGACGGGATTCGCTCGTCCGGAATCCATTGTCCCGAGGCTATGCATGTAAAGCACCAGTTGGCTATCTGCAGGTATATAGGTGTATCGGATTTGAAATTCATATCTATAGTTGACGATGAGATATTTTGCGGCAGGTGAGCCACAGCATCACCAATGCCACTGTGCCTGAGAATATACTTGTGATAATCACCATATCTTTTAATGATCCACCGAATTGTTGCCCGAACTGATATGCGTTTTGGGCGTTTGTCGGGTCGGGAAAGGCGTTTGACAAAGCCATTACTATTCCGTAAACGGCTCCTGCCAATGCCAATACCACATTCACACCCACGGTCCACAGCACGGCTTTCACTATACGGTTCTTTTCGCTGGCCATCAGTGTATATAGGCACACCGATATCGGTAGCAGTGCGGATAGTGTTGAGAGTCCGTAGGTTTTTGCCAACATATCGCTTTGAAGCTCCATTATCTCCTTTAATGAATCGGCCACCGGATGTATGGCGTTGCCTATCAGCATCACCGCATAGTATGGCAGATTTATCAGTGCCGGAATCACGATTACTGAGTAGAGCACATAAAACGCGCATTTTTCCGCATTGGTTGCCGGAAGTGTGGTTTCTATCACAAGATTGCTCTTGCGTGCGAATACAAGCGACCCGAAGTATGTCATAAATCCGGTAACGGTGCCGAAAAGACCCATGGACAGAATGCCGAGCATTGAGGCGTTAAGGGCGTATGTCACGACTCCGGTAAACAGTGATACTGCAACATATATTATTATCTGCCATTTTATGGCCGGTTGGTATAGCGAGGATATGGCCCAGGCTCGTTGCCATGAAAATTTGTTGCTCACCTCACGGGTGGATATCTCGGAATTGTGTGTCATGATTCTGTGGGGGTGTTAAGTTGTTTGATTATTTTGTTGCCCATAGGCGATAGAAGAGCGTTGTATAGCAGTTGATAATTTATGTCGGTGCTTTGGTCGGCATTGTTGTTGGCCACTATGTATCTGAACAGGCCCTGTTCCTGCTCGCAGTAAATGTACTCCTGCGGAGGCATCATATCGCTGCGAAACGACAATCGCTCCGTGATTTGCCACACCGGCATGGATGTGATCAGTTGTCCTTTGTGAATCACAGTCAGAGTGTCGAACAGCGATTCCAGATCGCTTACAGTGTGGGTGGAAATCACCACACAGTGGGTCGGGTCAACGAATCGTGCAAGCAATCGTCTTAGCGATTGTTTTGCGGTTATGTCAAGTCCGTTGGCCGGCTCGTCAAGAAGCAGCACATCTGTGTTTAGCGCTATAACATAAGCTATCTGGGCTTTGCGGCGATTGCCGAACGACAGGCTGGCAAGCGGCTCGTAGCCGGTCATGCCAAATTCTTTCAAGCACTCTTGTAGTATTTCGATGGAAAATGACGGATAGAACCTTGCATGGCTTTTTGTGTACTCCATTATGTTCTTGCACGGCAGGAGCATATTGTCGGTGTATATGAACAGTTGCGCCAGCGTTGACGGATTGCGCAGGCAACTTGCCATACCGTTTACAATACAGCTCCCTTGTGTCGGGGTGCGTAACCCGGCTATTACATGCATGAACGTGGTTTTGCCCGCCCCGTTCTCTCCCAGCAGCAGATGTATGCCGCTGCTTATTTTGCAGTTCACATCACTCAGGGCTGTGAATCCGTTGTGGTAACGGTATGTGAGATTATTTATTTGTATCATGGTTATTTATGATTAGTCTTCTACTGGTGTTACATTGAATCCTGCTTTTTGCAGCAAAGTTATCACTCCTTTTTCACCGGGCAAATGGCCTGCTCCAACAGCTATTAGCATAGATGTGGTGGGTAATGCTCCGATCAGAAAATCCACCCAGGCCGAATTGCGGTTGTATATCAGTTTCTCGGCCTCCTGTGAAGTCATGCCGGTTTCGGGATCGGTTATCATCGCATTGAGTTTATCCAGATTGCCGCTCATATATGCCTGGGCCATCTCTTTGGCCTTTGCGGTCGCGATGTTGTCGTTACGCACGGCTTTCATCAAGTCTGCGGCTTGTTGTGCTATGGGAGCGCCGTACAAAAGACCCAACTGTTGGCTCATCGTTTCCAGGCCGTGTATGCTTTTGCCGGCTTGTGCGCCCAGTTGTTGTATTATGCCGTCAAGTTGTGCATTGGGGTTGAACCCCTGTATGGCTTTCATGCTTTGGAGCACGGCCAGTTGAGAACTGATCACCGCCGGACGCAGAGGCGAAATTTGGGCAGCAGGGATGGCCATTCCTGCATATTTGCCCAGCAGGTTCACTACAGAGTCAAGTTGTGCGTGTGATAATACTTTTTCAAGGGTGCTGTCGGCTGGCGCAACCATATGCTTTTGCAATTCTGCCATTCCTTGGGGCGATGTCATTTCGCTCATGTCAAGTTCTCCCCATACTTGATCCACACTGTTTATTGCGCTCTTCAGTCCTGCTATGGAGTCCTGCATGCCCATAGGTGCTATATGATGAGTACCTACAAGATACGACGGCTTTTGAATTCCGTTGCCCGATATTTTCCACAGAAGTTGTGCTTGAGCCGAAATTGATATGGCAATAACGGCCACGAATGTCATAACGATTTTTTTCATTTCTTTTTGCTTATTATAGTGAGAGAATAGAATTGTAGTGTTGTAGATAAATACAACACTACAAAAGTATGACGCTTTTTTTATACTCACAAATTTTTCATTAACTTTTTTCAAAAAATTGTTATGATATAATAATTTGTGATTTATTATTTGGTTAATATTTGTAATTAGGGTATTTTTGAAATATTACATATTAATTTAATCATGACGCATAAATTTATTATAAACATTGTTGGTTTAATTTTACTGTGCTGTGTTCAATGCGGTTACGCGCAAGTTGAGAATGCTGGTTTAAGACCGGTGGCATCTATTGAACCGAGCAAGGATCAGTTAATGCAGATAGAGCGAAAATATGGAATGTTCATTCATTTTGGAATCAATACTTTTCATAATGAGGAATGGACCGACGGATCTAAACCTGTTGAATCATATGCTCCATCTAAAGTTGATGCTGAGCAGTGGGTGCGTAGTGCCAGGGACGCTGGCATGAAGTACGTTATTTTTATTGCCAAACACCACGAAGGTTTCTGTTTGTGGGATAGTAAATATACTGACTATGACGTTGCGTCTTCCGGTAATACTGCCGATGTAGTAACAGAAGTGGCTATAAGGCTTGTAAAAAATATAATATTGGCTTGGGATTATACTACTCTTTGTGGGATAGAAAAGTAAATCCTGATGTTGAAAACACTGAATCTGACGCTGCGTATAACCGATATATGCTCAATCAGCTTTCCGAATTGATTGATATAGCTACAATTTATACTGACTTGGTGGAATTTTGGTTTGATGGAGGTTGGGTCAAGCCAAACTATCGTTGGCCAATACAAGACATTTATAATCTTATCAAAACACGTCAGCCTCATTGTCAAGTCGGCATTAATTGGACCATTGGATTGCCAGAGAATATTGATAAGCAGCATGTATGTCCGCAAGATCAAAAAAAGAATTTCCCCATACGCTTTTTCCCGAGTGATTTCCGGTTGGGTGACCCTTATTTGCCGGCTGACGACGATCCCAAAATATTTATGCACGATGGTAAACAATACTATTTGCCTTGGGAATCAACGGTATGCATTAGTCAGCGTTGGTTTTATAACACAGAGGACCATACATTCAAGTCTGTTGACGAACTGGAGAAACTATACAAGCAATGCACCAAAAACAACAATATCTTGATACTGAATTGTCCACCCAATCGTGATGGACAGCTTCGTCAGGAAGACATCAACATACTGATGGCTTTGAAAAAGCGTCTGAATCTTTAGCCGGTTTTTCTCAAATGATTTGGTCGCCCACATCCATGGATACTATTTTCTTTCCGTGGTTGTGGGTGGTTCTTTACGTTAAAGTATTCTCTTCAGCTCTTTTCTCCTCCGCCAAGCACCATTGTGGATATATCTTTGTGGCTAAAATGGCGACAAACACCCCACATACCACCATTCGTGTCCCGCTGCCCAACTACCTCCATGGCTTCCAGCGACACTGCTCATTGTGGCTCAACCACTTTGAGCGCAGCGTATTCGCCACACTGGAGCGCAACCGTCAGCATGGTCACAATGTGCGTCTTTACTACAACCAGACACGCACGTACCTTGACGATCAGTTCCTGGATCGTCTTGTCTCCTACGCCTGGTGGATAGACGCATTGCGCCTTAAAGAGGGATGCACCCCCATGCAGGTGGCTGTCATCACCCTCACGCGAGCTTATGGCGAAAACTTTGCCAAGCGCCTCCCCGGGCAAGTCAAGGTCTACACCCCGCGCGGACTCAGAAGCAGCATAGGGCGCAGCTTTGACATGGTATTCATTCTTTGCGCACACCTTTTGCGCCGCTGCCCGGGCAACCGCAATCACTACACGTACTATGAACAGGCCGTCACCTTCCACGGACATACTCGCTACCTCTTCGTCACCGGCCGCCACAACCCCCGCAGCCGCCTTGCCGGCAGTTTCCATGTGTTCTACCGCCGCCATCGCGCCGTGCAGCAGCGCGAACCGTGGTTGTACAGCGCCTTCACTGTCACTGACCCTACCCCCAATGTCACCACCTACCATAGCCTCCCGGTTGGCTACGAGCTTCCTGACTTACCGCCCCGACAAGACCTGCCGTCATACCCCTGCTTAGACTGTGATGACACCGAAATCCTCTTGGGCTATCAGATAGGACTCGCCGACCCTCCAGAGCCGCAGCCTCACACGGCCAGACATGCCATAGCG
>CAMWXV010000022.1 GCA_947178305.1 uncultured Porphyromonadaceae bacterium
AAGAAGCAAACTGAATTGTAGGTTGCACATTCACATCCACAGAAGCAGGCATGGCAGTTCCGCCTTCACCGATAGTGAGTTTTACCTTACCGGTTTTAGCCTCCTTAGGAGTTGTAAAATGCACGGTTACGATTCCCTGCTTGCGATTTACTGTGATCAATTCACCATTATAGGATTCATCAGTAATTGTGCAAGGATCCAAACCATCCAAAGTAGCAGAGATTGTTCCATCTTCTATAGAATAATCGTCAAGAAGTTCCAAAGGATTGATGGCAAAATCCACAGTTGCGTGAGGCACACCCCAACTCTTGATAGAGCTTACCACTTCGCCCATCTCGTTAACAGGATTGATACCAAGAGGAGCATTCTTGATAATGTTCACATTGGTAACAGCGCTCTTGCCATTGACAAGCGATGCGCGAAGTTTGGTTGTCTTGCCCTGACCACCGTTGACAGCCACCACTGCGGTGTCACCAACGATCTTGGCAATAGTTTCATCATCTACCGCCAATGCCACTTCAGTAGGTATCTCGTCACCTGCCACATTTGTCACGCGAGCATTGATTTTCACGGTATCGCCCAAGCGAAGATAAATGTCGGTGGGCTGAATCTCGAGGTACACAGCATCTGCACCGTCAAGAGTAGCTTCCTCGCTACAACCGGTAATAGCACCGGTTGCAGTGAGAGCAGCTGTAAAATATAAAAGGCTTTTATAAAGTTTCATATAAAGTCTGTAATAAGATTAGAAGTTTTTGGGAACAGGCATTGGCTCCGGAGTTTCAAGACCCGAAGTCGGATCAATTTCGCCCCATACACGATCTCCATAAGGAGTATCCCAGAATATAGGCTGAGAAGCATCTTTCTGATCAAATCCAAGCACCGCGCTAAGACCAGCCATTTCAGCAGCATTGTTAGTCTCTTCCTTCAATGGAATGCGACGAATCTGCCACTCAAGCTTTCCATCCATACCCAACATACCACCATTCTGCTTCGGCGGGAACAGACGAGGATAACCGGTACGACGGAAATCATTCCATGCAGCATCACACTGAGGGAACACAGCTATGTATTTCTGAGTGATAAGCTTCTCAAGCTGAAGCTCCTTGCTATCATTATCATTCCATTTCACATCACAAGTCACACGACCCTTGATGTTGTTCTGGCCGTCACGGAAATCCACATAATCGTATGCAGGCATGTCACCGGCCTGGTTAAGGTATTCGTCAATGACACCAGCTTCAACATTGAAGTCACTCATTGCCAATCTGATACCTGTTTCATAAAGTTCCTTCACTGAGCGAGAACCGATACCCCAGCGGAGAGCAGCCTCAGCCTGCAGGAATATTGACTCGGTACGCTTGAAGAAAGGCATCGGGAAATCCTGCATCTGCATGCAAGAGAAAGAACCGTAGGCACCGTCCTGACGACCACCCGCGTTCTTACCCACCATGTCGATACCGGCACGCATACCGGCAATTTCACCTGACGTGGGAACACCTGTAAGTTTGTCCTTGACAGTCGCTCCGAGAACATCAAACCACACAGCCAGCAACGGGTTGTTGAAGTGCTTCATGATGCTCTCAAGGTTGGCGTTCAAACGAAGGTCACCCCAAGTCTGACACATAAAATACCAACTATTGTTTTCAGGTCTGTAATAAGCGATATCGCGAGTGTCAGTTTCATTGAGCACACCTACCTCATCATTGATGGCCGCGGTAGCAAGAGCTTTTGCCTCGTCTTCAAAGTTGCGCGACAGGTTCATCGCCATACGAAGCTTTATACAGTTCGCGAATTTCACCCACAATCTCCAGTCACCATCAAATATAGTGAGATTCTTGGTGGGATCAAGCTCGATTTTTTCAAGTTCACCCTTGGCAGGCTGAGTACTCTTGAGAGTAGCGATAGCCTCGTCAAGATCTTTCACAATCTGATTGTACACTTCATGACCGTCTTCCCACTGGATTGTGCGGTTACGTTCACGGTTACGCCAGTCTGTGAGAGGACATGCACCATACGCATTCACCACATTCATCGCGGTGTAGCTCTGGATTATCAAAGCGCAGGCACGCCAGTAAGGCTTGGATCCAACAGGATTTCCCTCCTGATCCACCATATCGGTTGCATAGAACAACGCATCATAGCTCTGAGCAAAGATTGCATTATCTTTCGGGCCGCCAAGATAATCATTAGGATATGTGTACAAAGTAGGCAAGTTACCACCGAATCCGAATGTACCCTTGGAAGTTGTCCAATATCCGCAATAGTTGTCAATATTGTTACCGCGGTTGTACTGATAGTTGTGAGGAGCCCATGAATTGTCCGGAGCATGGCTGTAGTTGATCATATAGGGAAGCGCACCTTTAAGCTCGCGCTCCAGAATGTCCATGTCATAGCGACCGGCGCTTGATTCGTCCTCATTGTCCTGATCCTCCTGACGACCCACCATCCAAGGATACTCTTCCTGGAACTGATCGCCGCAAGAAGTCAGCGCACCGGTGCAGAGCAGCGATGCTCCCATCAAGCAGGCAGATAATATATTGTTTTTAGTCATTTTTATTTGTTTGATTTGAGTTGTTGCTTAGAAGTTAAGTTTCAAAGTGAGTGCATAGCTACGAAGAGTAGGCAGACCGTAACAGTCGATACCTGACAAACCGTTGGCTGCAGACAATGAAATGTCTGGATCTACAGGAGCATCTTTGTAGATAAAGAATGCATTCTTAACAGAGAACTGAGCAGTCAAACCTTTGCCCTTACCAAACAAGTTGGGGAAGAGGTAGCTCAACGAAATATCACGCATACGGAAGCTGGTTGCATTGTATACATGCTCTTCAGTAGGAGCCATACCGATAGTGGTATAGTAGTTCTCTACAGAAATCTTGCGACCGGAACCGTCAGGAAGATACATCAACGGCACCATCTTACCGGTTTCGTCAAATGCCTGCAAATCGGGATTGCGTTCAGCAGCGAGACGTGCGTCAGCAGTGCGCTGGCTCAAACCGTACAAATCCATTTCGGCTTCAGTGAGTGACATAACCTTACCACCGATACGACCATCGATCAAGAAGTAAAGAGTAAGATTCTTCCAAGTGATAGTGTTGTTCCAACCAAGGGTATAAGGAGAAGTGGTGTTACCAACATAAGTGCTGTAATCCGACTGCATGGTGGGACGAGCGCTCAAAGGATTGTTAGAAGTCATCTTGAAATAACCGTTTTCATCACGTGAAATAGAGTTCACGTAGATGTCACCATATTTCTTATCCTTAATATATTTAATTTTGAAAGCATTGTTACCCATCTCCACAGTGTACTCACGGTTGTCACCCGGATCATAGGTCTCAAGAATCTTGTTGTCGTTCCATGCAAAGTTGAAGTTTGACTGCCAAGTCCAATCCTTGTTGATAGCCCAACGATAACCGGCCGAGAACTCAATACCATAGTTACGAATCTTACCGGTGTTCACGGGTTTCGACTCACCATTGGCAGTAGTCACGTTCATGAACTGGTTCTTAAGAGTAGAGTTATAATATGTAACGTCAAAGTTGAAAGTGTTCTTGAACATCCATACATCCAAACCGGTTTCAAACGAAGTTGTGGTTTCAGGCTGAGGATTGTCAAACAACGGGGGACGAGCACCAACCACGCCGGTACCGAAATCTATTGACTGACGAGCGAACAATTGGTTAGGAATCGGGTTACCTACTACTGAGTAACTACCACGCCATTTCAACTGGTCAAGCCAAGACTGAGTGGATTCGGGAAGGAATTTGTGAACAAGCACGTTTGCACCGGCAGAATAGTAGTCAAACGACTTGTAATCGCCACCCTGGGTGAACTGCTGGAAAGCCTGCGCCCATTCCACACGGTAGCTACCGTCAAGATATACTTTGTCAAACAAACCGATTGATGCAGTTGCAAACACTGCAGTGCTCCAGTTCTTGTAGTTCCAGCTGTCAGTAGCGCTTGTTGCACTACCGCCACGAATGCTACCGTCGGGACGTTCTTTCTTGCTGTTCTGAGGCACGAATGCATTAGGAATACCGCAAGTGTCTATGTTTGTGCTGATCGACTGAGAACGGTCCCAGTGACGAGTGAAGCTGGTACCGGCCGCTGCGCTCACATCAAACTTGTCAGCAAAACGGTCATTCCAGGTTAGCATGTGGTCATTGTAGATATCGCTTGAGCGAGAACTGCCGGAACCGTACTGACCGCCAAGGCTCAACCAACCGGCATCGTTCATACCGGCATACTGTTCATTGATAGAAGAGTTCATCACCATGTCCACGCTGAAACGAGTCTGGTATTTCAAGTTTTTCCAGATCTTCACATCAAGGTTGATGTTACCGAGAATACGGTCACGCTTGCTCTCCTTGTTGTACATATCTGTCACCCAATACGGGTTGTTCAAGCTCTTGTCAAACCAATCCCAAGTCTGAACAGGCTGACCGAGAAGTTTGGGGTTACCTGTCTGAGTGTTGCTCACGATTTCATCGTTCAATGTACCGGCATGCTGATAATGGTTCTTGAAGTAACGCATATCCACATCGGCAGGCATACGGTAAACTGCGTGAAGCGCACTCAAAGTCTTACCGGTGTTTGGCGGGTTATTGGTTTTCTGATGAATCCAGTTCAAGCTGGTGCTGATGTTCACACGCTTGTCAAAAAGAGAGAATGTCTCTTTCAACATCACATTGTTACGTGTAAACTTGTTGTTACGTATGATACCGTCCTGGTATGTATTGTTGTAAGAGAAGTAAGTGCGTGATTTCTCTGTACCGCCGCTCAAAGTGATACCGTTGTTCAATGTCACACCGGTCTTGAAGAAGTCACGGATAGGATTGCGAGCGCTGTTCATCATGTAAGGCTTCAAAGCCAGTTCGTCAGCATCACGAGTTCCGATCTTCGGACCCCAGGCACCAAGCTGGATACCGCTTGTAAGCAGGTCTGAAGTCAAACCATACACCTGCTGGGTCTGAGGATAATTGGCGATTGTCTCGATTGAAGTGGTTGAGCTGATATCAACTCTAACTGTACCCTCGGCACCGCTCTTGGTGTTGATGATAATAACACCGTTGTTCGCAGCGCTACCATAAAGAGCCGCAGCGTTCGGGCCTTTAAGAATGGTCATGCTCTCAACGTCCTCGGGGTTGATAGTTGACAAAAGGTCGTCACCAGAACCGCCACCACCGTTGATAAGACCGTCAACAGATGCCTGCTGCTGCATACCGTTCTGCATAGGCACACCGTCAAGCACAATCAAAGGCTGGTTGGTACCAAGAATTGAAGTGCTACCACGAAGAATAATTTTGGAAGCACCACCACCTGCACCACTGTTGTTAGGAGTGATGGTCAAACCCGCACTCTTACCTTGCAGAGAGTTGATAAAGTTGTTGTCCTTGATACGGGTCACCTCATCAGCCTTGATGGTTTGAACTGCGTAAGTAAGGGTTTTCTCCTCACGGGTGATACCCATCGCAGTTACCACAACCTCGTCAAGAAGCTGAGTGTTCTGCTGAAGCTGAAGATTAAGAGGAGTGCCATTCCACACTGTCTCTATGTCTTTAAAACCGATAGCGGTGATCAACAGCTTGGTGCCGGGTTTCACTCCGGCAATAGAGAATTCACCGTCAAGGTTGGTTGATGTACCCTTAGCCGGGTCATTGGCCACACGAACTGTAGCGCCGATATACGGTTCGCCCATGTCGTCCAGAACCACACCTGAGGCGGTGTTGGCTGATTGCTCTACCGCTGCCGGGGGGGCTGCCTGCACGGTCACTGGCACTGCCACCGCACCGAATAATGAAGCAGCCAAAAGCAATTTGCTTACTGAGTTAATTGGTTTTAGCATAAGGTATTAAATAATTACTATAGTTTTTTCTTTCTACGTTGCGCAAGTTTGTAATAATCAACTGTTTAAGGTTCTTATTCACATACAGCTAATTATCATTCGTCGGATACCGACACGAATGATTACTGTAAAACAAACTGAAATTGCCACAAAGATAAAAAAATAACGAATTCAAAACAAAAGTATTGCAACTAATTTTTCGCCTTTAACATTCCGAATTTATCCACCGACACCCCATATCAGCCTTCCACTCACCACACCTATATTTATATATACACCTCAATCCACGCCCGGACACAACAGCAACAAACACCCCGCACCCTGTCGGCACGACCATGGCGCACACTCACACCCAACAGCACAAAAAAACACGCTGACCCTCATGGACCATGCCATGGAAGTCAGCGTTTTTGAAGTGCGCTTCAGGATGGGCTTGAACCAACGACCCCCTGATTAACAGTCAGGTGCTCTAACCAACTGAGCTACTGAAGCAATCCTCTATTTTGCGCTTCAAGATGGACTTGAACCAACGACCCTCTGATTAACAGTCAGATGCTCTAACCAACTGAGCTATTGAAGCAGTTTCACAAACCCATTCTCGGGTTTTGCGGTACAAAATTACAGCCTTTATTCCAATTATGCAACACTTTCATCAAAAAAAGTTGTTTTTTTCCTCCACCACCATCTTTTTTGAAATTTTTTAGCACTCGTTTGTTATAATAATTGACTAACTTTGGTCGCCGTTTTCAAAAAACAACACCACTATCGCTAATGAAGAAACTATTCTACACAGCCGCAGCTCTCATATGCGCCATCCTCGTGGCCCAAAGCGCCACTCGCAGCAAAAAAGCCGACATCGCCGCAAGCCTTGACATATTCAATGCCATAGTCAAGGAAATTCAAAGCAACTATGTTGACTCCATTGACGCACAAAAATCAGTGCGCACCGCCATTGATGCCATGCTCGGCTCACTTGACCCATACACCGAATACATCCCACAAGACGAAAAAGCCGACTTTCGCACCATGTCGTCCGGACAATACGGCGGCATAGGATCCTTTATAATGCAGCGCAACGGCAATGTATACATCTCAGGCCCTTATCTCGGATCGCCTGCCGCCCGCGCAGGTCTGCGTCCGGGCGACCTCATAATGGTCATAAACGGAGACACCGTACTCGGCAAAACCACACCCGAAGTAAGCGAAAAACTCAAAGGCCCGGCCGGCACCTCACTGTCAGTCACAGTAAAGCGCCCATATGTATCCACCGACTCCATCATCACCGTTGACATCACACGCGAAAAAATCCAAAACCCCTCCGTGCCATACTATGGCGTGGTAGGCAACAATCTGGGCTACATACAACTCACCTCCTACACCGAAACCACCCCCAACGAGGTGAAACTCGCCATTGACTCGCTCAAAAACCGCCATCACGTCAAAGGACTCATCCTTGACCTGAGAGAAAACGGTGGAGGACTTCTTGAAAGCGCCGTAAAAATACTCGGCTACTTCCTCCCCAAAGGCACTGAAGTACTGCGCACACGCGGCAAAGGTGTGCTTGACGAAAAAGTCTACAAAACATCCACCACCCCCCTCGTTCCCGACATGCCGCTGGTTGTGCTCACCGATGCAGGCACGGCATCCTCGTCCGAAATCACAGCCGGAGCGCTTCAGGACCTTGATCGCGCCGTGATTGTAGGCAACCGCTCTTTCGGCAAAGGACTCGTGCAGACCACCCGCGAACTCCCCTACGACGGACTGTTAAAAGTCACAATGGCCAAATACTACATCCCAAGCGGACGACTCATACAGGCCATTGACTACTCCCACCGCAACGAAGACGGCTCCATTCAGCGCATCCCCGACAGCCTCACCCATGAATTCGCCACAAAAGGCGGACGCATAGTGCGCGACGGTGGAGGAATAACACCCGACATCACAGTCAAGTACCCAGAGCTAAGCCGCATTACATACAATGTGGTACGCGACAACTGGGCTTTCGATTTTGCCAACCGCTATCGCGCCGAACACCCCTCCATACCACCGATTGACCAATTTGAAATCACCGACTCCATCTACAATCAGTTCAAACAGTCAATTGACCCCGACAAATTCAACTACGACAAAGTTTGCGAAACAATACTTGAACGCCTCCGCGAAGCCGCCAAAATTGAAGGCTACGCCAGCGACTCCCTTGACGCACAGTTCAACAATCTCGCCGCCATGCTCAAGCACCCGCTTGACAAAGACCTTGACACACACCGCAGCGCCATAGCACCCTTCCTGCTACGTGAAATAGCCGAACGCTACTACTACCAGCCGGGAGCCGTGCGTGCAGCACTGCGCAATGACATCTGCACCGACTCAGCCATAAATCTGCTCCACGACCCGATTCGCTACAAACAGATTCTCACCGCCACAAACAAGAAATGACCTCGCTATCCGCCATAACATCCGATTTCATGGCAGGAAGCCGTGCCGATGCCCTGAAAACGGCATTGGCCAACGGCCACACACGCATATGCGCCCACTCACTGGCCGGGTCAGCGGTAGCCATGCTGCTCAGCACACTCACACCACTCCCCTCCCCGCTGCTTGTTATCGGCGACTCTCTTGACGATGCCGGATATCTCTATCACGACCTTTCCCGTATGCTTGGTGAAGAAGCAGTTCTCATGCTCCCGTCAGGCTACAAAAGAGCCATAAAATACGGCCAACCCGACCCACCGTCACAAATACTGCGCACCGAAGCGCTCAGCGCTTGGCAATCAAAGAAATCACCGGTCAAAGCCGTTGTCACCTACCCCGAAGCCTTGGCCGAAAAGGTAGCTCCGCCACAAATCATAGCCGATCACACCCTGCATCTGTCACTCAACTCGGCCACGAATCTCACGGAAGTAATCAAATGGCTCAGAAACAACAATTTTCGCGAAGTTGACTACGTTTATGAACCCGGACACTTCGCTCACAGAGGATCCATCCTTGACATCTTCGGCTACAGTCACGAACTGCCGTTCCGACTTGACTTTTTCGGTGACGACATTGATTCAATACGCACCTTTAATATAGAGACACAGCTGTCGGAAGAAAAACTCACCTCCATCAGCATCACAGCCAATGTGGCCCACGACTCCCGAGGCACCTCTCTGCTCAAATTCATTCCGCCAACCACCATCGTAGCCGTGCGCGGCAATGCCTCATTCACCACATCACGCATACACGAAATCGCAGCCGACACACTCTCATCATCCGTTGTTATAGCCGAAGAAGGCGACACAGATGCCATGAACCAGGTGGTTGATGCCGACGAGTTCTCCCGCGATTTTGAAGCATTCACACAAATCAGCTTCACAGCAGCAGCCAACACATCCGCCCAATCAGCACTCTCCATTGATTTCCAGTGCTCTCCCCAAGGCATATATCACAAAAATTTTGACCTGATAAGCAACTCTTTCTCGCAGTTCATTGACGATGGCTATAAGATATTCATCCTCTCCGACAGTGACAAACAGATTGAACGCCTGAAAGAGATTTTTGCAGACCGAGGCAACAAGATACGATTCTCTCCCGTAATCCCGACCCTCCACGAAGGGTTTGTAGACCACCTCAAAAAGCAGTGCATATTCACCGACCACCAGATTTTTGACCGGTTCCATAAATACAACCTGCGTTCCGATCGCGCTCGTTCCGGCAAACTTGCACTAAGTCTCAAAGAACTAAGCGCCATAGAACCGGGCGATTATATAGTTCACGTGGATCACGGCGTAGGCAAGTTCGCAGGTCTCCTGCGAACCAATGTCAACGGACACGTGCAGGAAATGATAAAACTCGTCTACGCTCACGACGACATCATCTTCGTGTCCATACACGCCCTGCACAAACTCGCCAAATACCGTGGCAAAGAAGGAGTCCCGCCCAAAATCAACACACTCGGCACCGGAGCATGGAACCGCGTCAAGGAGCGCACCAAAACCAAGCTCAAGGACATCGCACGCGACCTCATCAAACTCTACGCCGCACGCAAACAAGAGCAGGGATTCGGATTCTCTCCCGACACCTATATGCAGCAAGAGCTGGAAGCCTCGTTTATATACGAAGATACCCCCGACCAACTTTCAGCCACACAGGCCGTGAAAGCCGACATGGAAAGCACCCGCCCCATGGACAGACTGATATGCGGCGATGTAGGGTTTGGCAAAACCGAAGTGGCCATACGCGCCGCATTCAAAGCCGCCGCCGACTCCAAACAAACCGCCGTACTGGTGCCCACCACCGTACTCGCCCACCAGCATTACCACACATTCCGTAAACGCCTCAAGGAATTTCCCGTAAGAGTGGAATACTTGAGCCGCGCACGCACAGCCAAGGACACCAAGCAGATTCTCACCGACCTCTCCGACGGCAAAATTGACATAATCATCGGCACCCACAAACTCGTGGGCAAAACCGTGAAATTCAAGGATCTTGGACTCTTGGTAGTAGACGAGGAGCAAAAATTCGGTGTCGCTGTCAAAGAAAAACTCAAGCAGCTCAAAACCAATGTGGACACCCTGACCATGAGCGCCACTCCCATACCGCGCACACTACAATTCTCGCTCATGGGCGCGCGCGACCTGTCCGCTATCACCACACCGCCGGCCAACCGCTACCCCATAGTCACAAATGTAAGCGCCCTGAGCGATGACCTCTTGACCGAAGCCATAAACTTTGAAATGTCGCGCAACGGACAAGTGTTCGTAATCAACAACCGCATTGAAGGTCTACACGAACTGGACGCTATGATACACAGGCTCATTCCCGATGCCCGGGTTGTGATGGGACACGGACAGATGCCCCCGGAAAAATTAGAAAAGGCCATAGAAGACTTCGCCAACCACGACTACGACATACTGCTTGCCACCACCATCGTGGAAAGCGGAATTGACATGCCCAATGTCAACACCATTATAATCAACAATGCTCAGAACTTCGGACTCAGCGAACTGCACCAGCTTCGTGGACGCGTAGGCCGAAGCTCCCGCAAGGCATTCTGCTATCTCACCGTGCCGCCACACATCCCGCTCTCACCGGTGGCAAGACGGCGGTTGCAAGCCATTGAAAGTTTCAGCGACCTTGGCAGCGGCATACATATAGCCATGCAGGACCTTGACATACGCGGTGCCGGAAACCTCCTTGGTGCCGAACAGAGCGGATTCATTGCCGACCTCGGCTACGAGACATATCAGAAAATCCTTCGCGAAGCCGTCACCGAACTACGTACCCAGGAGTTTGCCGACCTTGACAGCAATCAACTCGCCGAGTCCGATGAATTCGTGGCCGACTGTGTGATAGAGAGCGACATGGAGCTGCTTCTCCCCGCCGATTACGTACCGCAGGAAAGCGAGCGCATAGCCCTCTATCAGGAATTGGACTCCATAGAGCGCGAACTTGACCTGCAAGCATTCAAATCACGGCTCAAAGACAGGTTCGGCACAGTGCCCCAAGTCACACTTGAACTGCTCCGCATCCCGCGTCTCCGACGCTTGGCACGCCAACTTGGCATAGAGAAAGTATCCCTCAAGCAAGGATACATGTACACCTACTTTGTTGACGACTCCAACAAAGCCTACTACCAGTCACCCATGTTCGGACGCATGCTCAACTACCTCCAGCAGCATCCAAGGCAGTGTGCCATACGAGAAAAAAACGGCAAACGCAGCTTCTCTTTCACCAACATATCATCTGTGGAACTCGCCGTTGACACTCTACAGCAGATACTTGACCTAAAAAGCCTATAAACCATATGAACTACCGCATATTCCCACCCGAAGAGTTGCCCGAATGCACCGTCACCCTGCCGCTCTCCAAAAGCATGAGCGCCAGAGCACTCATCATCAACGCACTTATACAGCGTTGTGACACCTCATCATTGCAACTCGCCGAATGCACCGACACCCAAGCCATGCGCAACGGTATCTCCCTCCGTTCCGGCACTGTTGACATAAACAATTCCGGCACGGCAATGAGATTCCTCACCGCTTTCCACGCAGCCACACCCGGATCACACATCACACTCCAAGGGTGCGACCGCATGCATCACCGCCCCATAGCCCCGCTGGTTGAAGCCCTCATCCAATGCGGAGCCGACATACGATACCTTGGAGAGCCGGGCTTTCCACCATTGGAAATACGCGGCTCGCACCTCACTGGTGGCCACATCACCGTCAACGCCTCCATAAGCTCCCAGTTCATATCGGCTCTTATGATGACAGCCCCATATATGGAGCAAGGACTTGAAATAACACTTGACGGCGAAGTGGCTTCGCGCCCATACATAACCATGACTGCCGAAATGATGACGAAAGCAGGCGCAAACGTAGAAACAACCACCGACACCATACGCATCGCCCCAAGCCAATACACCACTCCGATAGCCCGAATAGAATCCGACTGGAGCGCCGCCGCGTTTTGGTACGAGATTGAAGCCCTCACATCTGGCTTCATCACGCTCAATGGCACCCTGCACCCGTCTATTCAAGGCGACAGCGTCATATCCCACATCTTCTCCAACCTCGGCGTTGACACCGAATTCACCCCACAGAGCGCCGACCTTGTGGCATCACCCGAACTTTCACCGCGGTTGCAGCTTGACCTGCAAGCCACACCCGACATAGTTCCAGCCCTCGTTGTCACCTGCATCATGCTGCGCATACCATTCCGCTTCACCGGACTGGAATCACTGCACATCAAGGAATGCGACCGCATTGAAGCTCTGTGCGAAGAAACACTACTTGTCGGAGCCGTCATAACCCGCGAAGCCCCCGGCATCATCAGCTGGGATGGCATACCCCGCCCCATTCAGCAACTCCCGGTATTCCATACCCATGACGATCATCGTATGGCTATGGCACTCGCGCCTGTGGCAACCTATCTGCCCGGCATTGTAATCTGTGATGCCGAAGTTGTCAGCAAATCCTACCCATCATTCTGGAACGACATGCGTCTTGCCGGATTTATTGTTCAAGACGAAAACGACCCCATACCAACACAATTCACCGACAACCAATGATTGTAGCCCTTTACATACTTATCGCGCTCATTGCCGTAGGCTCACTGCTCTATCTGCTGCATCGTCGCGACATAGAGCGGAATGGCGATCAGGATTCCGCACCACAACAGCCACAACCCGAAGAAGAAGAATGTTGCGGCATGCACATAACCTGCGAAAAAGACTCCCTTCTTGCAGCAGTAAGCTCCGAAATCGTCTATTACGACGACGAAGAACTTGACATATATCGCGGCAAAGATCCCTCCACCTACACCTCAGAGCAAACAGAGCAGTTTCGCGATGTTCTTCTGACCCTTCTGCCCGACGACATAGCCGGATGGGCACGCAGCATTCAGCTGAGAGGCATCCATTTGCCGCCGGATGTCAAAGACGAACTGATCATGATTGTCGCCGAAGAGCGCCAAAGAAAAAACCAACACACATCCGCATGACCGAAATCCTGCAATACGACTTTTTCCGTCACGCCATATATGGACTTCTGATAATCAGCACAATCAGTGCCATGATAGGCACATATATTGTAAGCCGGCGACTCGTGTCCATAAGCGGAGGCATAACACACGCATGCTTCGGAGGACTCGGACTCGGATACTACCTCGGCATCAACCCTGTATTCATGGCCTCCATAGTAGCCATCGCGGCATCAGCCGGCGTTGAATGGATGAGCCAGCGCTATCGGGTGCGCGAAGACTCCGCAATAGCCGTAATCTGGGCGTTGGGCATGGCATTAGGCATACTTTTCGTGTTCCTCACACCCGGCTACGTACCAGAGCTCAACACATTCCTTTTCGGCAACGTGCTCACCATATCCACCGGTGACCTCACCGCTTTTGCCGTTTTCGCCATCATTGCAGCCTCATTCTTTGCCTTGCGCTACAAGCAGATTGTGGCATGCGCTTTTGACCCCGACTTTGCCCGCGTCATGCACCTTCCGGTAAGATTCATCAACTACACCATGACCGTACTCGTAGCCATATGCATAGTCCTAACCATCAGACTCGTAGGCATAATGTTACTCATGTCATTACTTGCATTGCCGCAAATGATAGCCGAAACATGGAGCCAACGCTTCTCATCCGTGATGTTCACCTCCATAGCCGTATCCGTGCTCTGTTGCCTTACCGGACTTCTGCTCAGCGTAATAATCGACGTACCATGCTCCGCACTCATAGTGCTGGTCATGACAGGAGTCTTTTTCACGGCACGCATCATATCAGCCGGCCATCGCTTCGTACATCGCAAACACAATAAACAAGCCATCCAATCCGTTGACCAATAAGACCTATTCAGAATTTTCAAGTTGAAACAATTCCGCCTTATCTCACTGTTTTTCTTACTTTTGGCCATCCTCGCAGGATGTAGCCTTAAGAAAAACACACCCATGACAAGGCAATACTCAGCTTTCATCACACGCTACAACATATACTTCAACGGCGACCAGCACTTCAAGGAAACCATCAAGGAAATGGAATCCAAATACCAGGACGACTACACACGTCTTGTACTGATGCACCCAGCCGAAGCATACGCCAACGAGAAAGCGCCACAACCAACAGGCGACTTCAACCGCTCCATTGAAAAAGCCCAGAAAGCCATCCAGTTGCGTTCCATCAAGAAAAAGCCAAAGAAAAAAGCAGGCAAAAGCCAAGACCCCAAATACAAAGCCTGGATGAAACGTGAAGAATACAATCCGTTTCTCCACAACGCATGGATGATGCAGGGACGAAGCCAATACCTCAACGGCGACTTCCTCGGAGCCGCATCCACATTCTACTACGTTGCCAAACACTTCTCATGGCTTCCGGCCACCGTTACCGAAGCCAAGCTATGGCAAGCCAAAGCCTACCTTGCCTCCGACTGGCTATTTGAAGCCGAGAACCTCATCTCCAAAATACAGAAAAAAGAACTTACAAACAGCACGCTCAAAGGACTTTACTACTTTGACTACGCCGACTTCTATATACGCACCCACGAGTACGGCAAAGCCATACCCATGCTCTCCGAAGCCATTAAATACGCATCCAAGCCACAGCGCACACGTCTCACATTCCTGCTCGGACAGCTCTATGAAACCCAAGGTAACAAAGCAGCCGCCTATACAGCATTCAGCAAAGCCGCAAATTCCGGCGGGGCATCCTACCGCACACAGTTCAACGCCCGAATCAAGCAAAGCGAAGTATTTGAAGGCGAGAATATTGAACCGGAAGTGAAAGCTCTCCGCAACATGACCCGATACGACCGAAACAAAGAATATCTTGATCAGATATACTACGCCATAGGCAACCTCTACCTCTCGCGTCGCGACACAACCGCAGCCATTGAAAACTACAAGAAAGCAGTTGAAACATCCACTCGCAACGGCATAGAAAAAGCCATTGCGCAAATCGCCCTCGGCGGACTTTACTACGACCTCTACAAATACAACCTTGCCCAGCCATGCTACGCCGAGGCTGTCCCCATGCTTCCCGACGACCACCCTGATATAAAGCTACTTAAACACCGTAGCGATGTTCTTGACGAACTCACCGTTTACGCACAGAACGTAGAGCTGCAGGACTCTCTGCTCAAACTCAGTTACATGACACCTGAACAGCAGCGCGATGTCATTGATAAAATCATAGAAGCGCTCAAAAAGAAAGAGCAAGAAGAAGCCGAAGCCGCCAAGCGCGAGGAATACCTCGCAAACCAGGCTGCCCAGGGCACCGGACTGCAAAATACCGGCGCCAACACCCCAAACCAGTTTGTCCTCAACACCGACAACTCCTGGTACTTCTACAACCAAGGCACCAAACAGCAAGGGCGCACCGAATTCCAGAAACGATGGGGCAGCCGCAAGCTTGAAGACGACTGGCGACGCCGCAACAAAGCATCATTCAGCTTTGACGACTTTGATTCAGAGTCATCAGACGACCCCGAACTGTCAGAAACCACAGACGGCTCCGAACCCACCGACTCCATAAGCCCGGAGAAAGACAAGGAAACCCTTGACCACGAATCAGATCCGCACTTCCCGGAGTACTACCTCAAAGGCATCCCAAAAAACGACATTGAACGCACCCAGGCCAACGACATCATACAAGAAGGACTGTACAACATGGGACTCATCCTCAAGGACAATATGCACGACTACCTTTCAGCCGAGCAGCAGTTTGGCCAACTGCTGAACCGCTATCCCGACAACGTGTACCGCCTTGACACATACTACAATCTCTACCTCATGTACATGCTCACCAACCGTCCCGACGATGCCGAACACTATCGTCAGCTCATCCTCACGCACTTCGCCGAATCCAAATACGGCGAAGCACTGAGCGACCCGCAATACATGGACAAACTACGTCAGATGGTCAACGTACAGCAACAGCTCTACGACCGTATGTACCAAGCATATCTTGACAACGACAACAGTCAGGTTCACAGCATATACCAACAAGTGCGCACCGACTACCCAATGAGTCGCATCATGCCCAAATTCATGTTCATAGAAGCATTGTCCTACGTATCCGAGCGCAACCCCGAAAAATTCTCCGCCACATTACACCAGCTTCTTGAGCGATACCCCGAAACAGACGTCTCGCCACTCGCCTCCGACTACCTTAAGCACCTCGCTCAAGGACGACAGCTCAACGCCTCGTCAAGCAACCTCAGAGGCATGGTATGGGCCACACGACTCAGCAACGACACCACAGCCAACAACACCATGCTTGACGCCGCCAACTTCACCTTCTCAACCTCCGGCCCACAAGACTTCATACTTCTCTACCCGTCCAACACCGTAGACGGCAACAAACTCCTCTACGACATCGCCCGCCATAACATATACTCCTACATGGTACGCGATTTTGACCTTGACCAAATGAAATTTGGTGACCTCGGCATACTGGTAGTCAAAGGATTCGCCAACAGAGCCGAACTGGAGCGTTACAGAGCGTCATTAAGCAGCGACCTGACCCTGAAACTCCCCGCCTCAGTAATCCCTGTAATGATAAGCGACGAAGACTTCCAGACCCTACTCTCCCAAGGCCGCTCATTTGAAGAATACTTTGATGCCGTAGGCGACGACCGTCTCCGCAAAGTTCATCAAAGCGTACTCCCACCCGACGAATACCCTTCGGCCGAAGAAATGTACGCTCCTTGGCAGCAACAACAAGAACCACAACAAGAACCACAGCCCCAGCAGAAGCAGACACCGCAGCAACCACAGCCCCAGCCCAATCAACCTCAACCCGAGAAACAGCCTCTGCCACAGTATCCGGAAGGCTCCGAAGGCGACGACCCGTTATTTGACTAACCCCACAACACAGCAATATATGCCACAGCAGCACACCATACTTTGGGCCGATGACGAAATTGACCTCCTCAAGCCCCACATAATGTTCCTTAGAGCCAAAGGCTACGACGTTGTCACCGTAAACAACGGCGCCGATGCACTTGACCTCGTGAGCCAACGCCACTTCAACCTCATCATTCTTGACGAGAACATGCCGGGCATCACAGGACTTGAAACACTCGCACGCATCAACGTCATAGCCCCAAACATCCCCGTGATAATGATTACCAAAAGCGAGGAAGAAAACATCATGGACCAAGCCGTGGGCAACAAAATCGCCGACTACCTCATCAAACCCGTCAACCCCAATCAGATACTGCTCTCCATCAAAAAAAACCTCCACTCCGGACAGCTCGTTTCCGAGCACACCGCAGGAGGATACCGACAGGACTTCAACAACATCTCCACACTCATCAACAACGCCCGGACCCTCACCGACTGGCAAAACCTCTATCGCACCCTCACACACTGGGAAATAGAGCTATCCGACTCCGACACCGGAATGGTAGAGCTGCTTGACATGCAAAAAATAGAAGCCAACGCAGCATTCGGCAAATTCGTACGCAAAAACTACGAGAGCTGGATATCATCCGACTCTCCGGCACGCCCCACCCTAAGCCCCGACGTATTCAAGCGCAAAGTATTTCCCGAACTTGACAACGGACACAAAATCTTCTTCATCCTCATCGACAACTTCCGCTTTGACCAATGGCGCACACTGCGCCCCATTCTGAGCGACTTTTTCACCATCAACGAAGATTTGTACACCTCCATCCTCCCCACGGCCACACAATACGCCAGAAACTCCATATTCTCCGGACTCATGCCCGCCGACATAGCAGCAATGTTTCCCGACCTTTGGGTAGACGAAGATGAAGCCGAAGGCAAGAACCTCAACGAATCCCCCCTCATAG
>CAMWXV010000023.1 GCA_947178305.1 uncultured Porphyromonadaceae bacterium
TGGTATGTGGGGTGTTTGTCGCCATTTTCGCCCGCAAAGATACTCTCACGAGGGCGCCAGGCGGAGGACAAAAAAACCGGAAATAGGCCGCTCAAGCTGCCTGTGGCACTTACGAATATGAAGGAAGAGGAGTTGTAAAAAATGAAAACGGGCAGTGTCCTCACGGATGCTGCCCGATGCTATGATTATGATGATGATGGGGTGAACAGTGGGGGTCGAACCCACGACCTTCGGAACCACAATCCGACGCTCTAACCAACTGAGCTATGCTCACCATGTTTATGTTCTCAGCCGTGGCTGATTTTTTGAACAGTGCAAAGGTACTGCTTTTTTTTGAATCTGCAAGCGATTTGCCAATTTTTTTTGTGTTTTTTCAGTAATTTGACTCATATATACGAATCAGACACGTAACCGCTTATGGGTATGGTGTCGGCAGACACCTTGAAATTATGCCTATCAAATACTCTTATAGCATTGTTATAAAAACCTTTACGCCATGATTCAACGGTTTGGGGACCAGAATGTTCAGCCGGTATAAGATGATAATTGTTTTTGCCATGTCCCGGGGGAACAGTAAATACCATTCGGTAACTTGCATCCCCTACCCTCGCCACTCCTAATGAATCACGCTCAAGTATCACTCTCGCCAATGCTCCACCACGAGTGTCCACGGTGCGCATTCCTGATATAAAATTACCAAGAGAATAGACCAGAAAGACCGGCTTACCATTCTTGTCATGACGCATTTCCATCGGCTGTATCACATGAGGATGACTTCCTATAATCAAATCAACACCAAGATCAGTAAGCTTGTCAGCAAGACGCTTCTGATATACTGATGGCAACAGACGATATTCCTCTCCCCAATGAAGAGAGACACACACAATTTCGGCTCCAAATTCCCGAGCTTTCAACACATCACGCTCTATAAGAGGATAGTCAATATAATCTACTACAACATCACCTTGTACAGGTATGCCATTAGTGCCATAAGTGTAGTTAAGCATGGCTATCCTGAAGCCTTTTACATATACTATCTTGGGTAATAAACTATCACGATGCTGAGAATCGGCATATACACCAACATACGGCACATTGAGTGAATCAAGGACAGATAATGTGCGACGAAGCCCTTTGTCACGGCGGTCAAGCATATGATTGTTGGCGGTCAGGAAAAAATCAAATCCTGCATTTATGAGAGCCTCAGCGTATGCATCCGGGGCGCAAAACATAGGATAACCTGAATAGGGTTTGCCTCCAAGCGGAGCTTCAAGATTTACCACTGCAAAATCGGCAGACTTGATATACGGCTCAATGGCAGCAAAACAATCGGAATAATCAAAATCACCTTTTGCTGTACGAGCTGCATCAAGCTGGCTCTGATGTTGCATGGCATCGCCCGCGAACACCAGCTCCGCCTTTGAAGGCATGAGCAGTGACGCGAGCGACACAAAAATCAAAGCCAGTCCGGCTATCATACCGGATAAATGTCGTGACGGGCTGCCAAAAGAGTATTTTTCATCAATGACACAATGGTCATGGGCCCTACACCGCCGGGAACGGGTGTTATATAAGAGCAAAGCGGCTCAACATTGGCAAAATCTACATCTCCGCACAAACGGAATCCACTTTTACGAGACGTATCGGGTACACGAGTCGTACCTACGTCAATAATAGTGGCACCGGGTTTAACCATATCTGCGGTAACGAATCCGGGATGACCGAGAGCGGCAATTATAATATCCGCTTCACGGCATATCTCCTTAATATTCTTGGTTGATGAGTGACACACTGTAACAGTGGCATCACCGGGTTGATGTTTCTGCATCATAAGAGAGGCAACGGGTTTGCCAACAATATTGCTACGACCAAGCACCACGCAACGAGCACCTTTGGTTGGCACATCATATCGAGCCAACAGCTCCGTTATGCCTGCGGGTGTGGCGCTGACAAAACAAGGCAACCCGATGGACATGCGACCGACATTAACAGGATGAAAACCGTCAACATCCTTACGGTAGTCTATGGCCTCAATAATCTTTTGCTCGCTGATGTGACGAGGCAAAGGAAGCTGCACGATGAAACCATCCACTTCGGGGTCGTTGTTAAGACGCTCAACTGCATCAAGCAACTCTTGCTCCGTAACATCGTCCTCATAACGAATGAGCGTGGATGTGAATCCGCAACGCTCACAGGCTTTCACCTTGTTTGCCACATATGTTTCACTGCCACCATCGTGTCCGACAAGTATGGCTGCAAGATGAGGGCGCTTGGCACCGTCGGCCACCATTTTTTCAACCTCAGCAGCTATCTCGTCTTTAATCTGGTCAGATATTTTTTTACCGTCAATTAACATAAGTATAAGTTTGGAGTATAAAAATGTGTTGGATAAGAATCATTACTGAGGGCGCATGCCTTTGCCACGGAGCATTTGCATAGGATTCTTCATGCCTTGCAACTTATGAGCCATCTTCATCATTTTGCGCATCTCCTCAAATTGCTTCATCATTCTATTGACTTCCACAATAGTAGTGCCGCTACCACGCGCGATACGCTGACGACGGCTGGCATTGATTATTTCAGGATTGGCTCGTTCTTTCTTTGTCATTGACTGAATTATAGCCTCAATGGATTTGAATGCATTGTCGTCAATCTCCACGTCCTTAATGGCTTTACCCACACCAGGAATCATAGAAGCAAGATCCTTGAGATTACCCATTTTCTTGATTTGCTGGATTTGCGACATATAGTCATCAAAATTGAACTGGTTTTTGGCTATTTTCTTTGCCAATTCACCGGCTTTCTTCTCATCGTAGGCTGTTTGGATTTTTTCCACCAACGAAACGATGTCACCCTTGCCGAGAATACGGTCGGCCATACGTGCGGGGTGGAACAGGTCTATGGCATCAAGTTTTTCACCAGTACCGACAAACTTGATAGGTTTTGTAACAACGGCACGTATGGTGAGAGCTGCACCACCACGAGTGTCACCGTCAAGCTTGGTCAGTACAACGCCGTCAAAATCAAGTCGGTCATTGAACTCCTTGGCTGTGTTCACCGCATCCTGACCGGTCATGGCATCTACCACAAAGAGAGTTTCCTGCGGTTTTATGGCGGCCTTGATGTTGGAAATCTCATTCATCATCTGCTCGTCCACGGCCAAACGACCGGCAGTATCCACAATCACAAGGTCAAGATTATGACTCTTGGCATACTGAATACCGTTTTTGGCTATTTCAACAGGATCAGTGTTTCCATCTTCGGTGTAAACAGGTACTTTTATTTGCTCACCCAACACTTTAAGCTGGTCTATTGCAGCAGGACGATACACGTCGCAAGCCACCAACAGCGGACGCTTAGCCTTTTCGCTCTTAAGTTTACGCGCAAGTTTGCCAGAGAATGTGGTTTTACCGGAACCTTGCAGACCAGACATCAATATCACAGTAGGATTACCTGAAAGATTCACTTGCGCAGTGTCGCCACCCATGAGCTGAATCAACTCATCGTTGACTATTTTGATCATCATTTCACCGGGCTTCACAGCGGTGAGCACATGGGAGCCCAACGCCTTGGCCTTAACGGTATCGGTGAACTGCTTCGCAACCTTATAATTGACATCGGCATCCAGAAGAGCGCGGCGAACATCCTTTAGTGTCTCGGCCACGTTGATTTCTGTGATTTTGCCTTGACCCTTTAGAATTTTGAAGCTACGTTCAAGGCGCTCTGAAAGATTTTCAAACATATATAGTTAAGAATTATTATTACACTAATTTATTGGTATTCGTGTCGGGAAATATCACACTGGGCTTAAATGTACGAGCTTCGTCAGCATCCATAATTGCATAAGCCATAATTATCACAATATCACCGGTATGAACCTTACGAGCCGCGGCTCCGTTGAGGCAAATCATGCCACTGCCACGCTCTCCGGCAATAGCATAGGTGTCAAACCGCTCGCCATTGTTATTATCCACAATATAAACTCTTTCACCGGGCAATATATCGGCGGCATCCATCAAATCCTGATCAATGGTTATACTACCGATATAATCAAGATTGGCTTCGGTAACCTTGACACGGTGGATCTTGGATTTAAGCATCTGTAGCTGCATCGCTTCTTTACTTTGGCTGTGTATATAAAATATTATCAATCAAGCGTACATCGCCGCAATAAACAGTAACACATCCTACCACACCGTTTGTGGATGTCCAATCCTCAACAGGCTGCATGGTAAGAGCATCGGCTATTTCGTAGTATTCTGTTTCCAAACCACCGGCGGTGTCAATATGCTCTACCACCCACCGCTTAACTTCGGCAGGAGTGTGTCCGGGAACCATTACCCGGCTTTGCTCAAGGACACGATGTATGGCCGGAGCCTGTGCACGACCTTCGGGCGTAAGGCGCACATTACGACTTGACAAAGCAAGGCCGTCAATTTCGCGCTTAATGGGGCAAGCCACAATTTCAACATCAAATCCTTCAATCTCAACCATTCGGCGTATCACAGCTATCTGCTGGAAATCTTTTTCACCAAAATACGCTCTTGTGGGACGAACCATGGCAAACAACTTGCTAACCACTTGTGCCACTCCATTGAAATGTCCGGGACGCATGGCTCCCTCCATCACAGCTGCCACAGCTCCAAGATCAAAAATTCTTGTGTCCGGCTCAGGATATATTTCCTCTACCGAAGGTACAAAAGCGTAGTCTACACCGTGCTCCTGAAGCAAGGCACAATCAGCATCTTCCGTGCGAGGATAGGTGCTGAGATCTGTGGGGTTGTTAAATTGAGTGGGGTTGACAAACACGCTTGTCACAACTATATCGTTTTGTGCGCGGGCGGTGTCAACAAGCGACATATGCCCGGCATGCAAAGCGCCCATGGTGGGCACAAGGCCTATTGATTGTCCGGCTTGGATGGCAGAGTCTACCACGCTGCGCAACTCGCCGACAGTATATAACACTTTCATAATTGGCTTAATGAAATATTTCGGGTGCAAAGTTACAACTTTTTTTTCGCATAGCTAAACCGAAGCAACCATAAATAAATCAGGTGCAACCTACGAATTGCTTGAGCGCTCATGAATGTAACCGTGGCGATAGGCATACAGAAGCTCCATCAACTCGTCGATCTGACTTTGAAGCACGGCACCTTTGTCGGTGTCGCGCACACGCATACGGTGAGCGCTGAGCTCCACTATCTGATTGGTGCTCACTATGTCGGTACCGTGAAGCACAGCGTTTTTAGCCGTAGTGAACGGTTCGTGCGCCACAAGCTCAAATCCACGACTATGGAACACGAGTGTATATCCGGCCATTCCTGTTGTGTGATGGTATGCCTTGGAAAAACCGCCGTCAATAACCATCAATTTGCCCCCGGCCTTGATCGGGTTCTCACCATTGCCGGCTCTTACCGGCACATGACCGTTTATAATATGGCGATGCGTACCTTTCACTCCAAATTCATCAAGAATCATATCACACACATCGGGGTTTTCACGCAACGTGTAATAACTTCCTTTGACTTCTTTATATGTTGCCGGATCGGCTATAAAATATCGCTCAAAAGTGGCCATCTTGGACTTATCAAACAGCGGGGAATCCGGACCACACCACAAATACCAGAAATAGTCAACAGCAAAACCCCGCTCTTCGGCATCAACATCGTCATTGAACGCCGCACGAACCACACTATTAACTTTCTCCATCAACCGCTTGCCTGAAAGTTTCTCTCCGGCAACAGACACTTCTTTCAGACTTCCGTTCTCATTAAGCGGTATGGATGCATGATACAATAGATTGCCGTTATATACTCCATAGATAGCCCCGTGGCTTATCAGCACACGCATATGGCTCTGCAATTTATCACTGACAAGAAACGAATGTACCAGTTTGTTGACAATATCTTCTTCCTCGGGAGTAAGCTCATATGGCCTTGCCGGATCAAGCGTCGGGAAATTAGCATCAACGAGTTCATATTTCCCATCCGGCAGGTCAATGGTTTTGGCTGCCTTGTCAACAAGATGAAGCAGACATCGGTCGTTCATGCCCCAATCGGGGTGTTTCTGCGCCATAGCCCCTTCAAGTTTGAACTGAATCACGCTTATAGCCTTATGCATCTTGGCGAGCAACTGAAGGTCACGATGCGAGTAACCATCGCTTTCAGAACCGTCAAGCTTTGGAACAAACCGTTCGCAAGGGTCATCTTTATACGTTTCCATGGCAAAGGTGACCAGAGGCACAAGATTGATGCCATAACCATCCTCCAAGGTTGTCATATTAGCGTAACGCAACGACATACGCAGCACATTGGATATGCAGCAGGCATTGCCGGCGGCGGCTCCCATCCAAACTATATCATGGTTGCCCCATTGGATATCAAAGTTGGGGTATCCGGCCAGCAGATCCATTATCAGATGTGCGCCGGGACCACGATCTTATGCATCTTGGCGAGCAACTGAAGGTCACGATGCGAGTAACCATCGCTTTCAGAACCGTCAAGCTTTGGAACAAACCGTTCGCAAGGGTCATCTTTATACGTTTCCATGGCAAAGGTGACCAGAGGCACAAGATTGATGCCATAACCATCCTCCAAGGTTGTCATATTAGCGTAACGCAACGACATACGCAGCACATTGGATATGCAGCAGGCATTGCCGGCGGCGGCTCCCATCCAAACTATATCATGGTTGCCCCATTGGATATCAAAGTTGGGGTATCCGGCCAGCAGATCCATTATCAGATGTGCGCCGGGACCACGATCGTATATGTCGCCAAGGACATGCAGCTGATCTATGCTGAGTCGCTGAATAACATTGCACATGGCCACAATAAAGTCTTCGGCGCGGCCCGTAAGGATTATGGTTTCAATTATACGATTGAAATACGCTGTCTTTTTTGTGTCATCGGGGGTTTCATGAAGCAACTCCTCTATAATATATGCGTATTCCTTAGGCAAAGCCTTGCGCACCTTGGAGCGCGTGTATTTCGAAGACACCGAACGCACCATCTTCACAAGCTGATTGAGCGTGATTTTATAAAAATCGCCCAGGTCGCTCTCGGTTTCCTTGACAAGTTCCAATTTAGGCTTGGGGTAATATATTAGTGAGCACAGCTCCTTGATTTCGCTGTCGCGCATGGTGGATCCAAACAATTCGGATGCCTTGCGCTTTATATTGCCCGAAGCGTTGCGCAATGTGTGACCGAACGCTTCGTACTCGCCGTGCAGGTCGGCAACAAAATGCTCGGTACCTTTGGGCAGGTTGAGAATGGCTTCAAGGTTGATAATCTCAGTGCTGGCAGCACTGATGTTGGGAAATGTTTGAGAAAGCAATTCAAGCACACGCTGGTCGCGCTCAAAATCGGGCTTTCTATATTTCTGTATATTGGCCATATGTTGAATTCTGATTGCACAAAAGTAACGGTTTTAATTAAAAAACTCGTAATTTTGCAATATAGTTTTTTCAGCATACAACCATCATATTTTACAATATGGAGCATCTACCTTCCGATCCGGCCATGCTGCTCAGTGTGGTCAACACCAAACTGCGCGACCAATACCCAAACGGACTTGACGAAATGTGCAATGACATGGGATTGGATCGTGCCATCCTTGAAAAGAAACTCGCAGAAGCCGGATTTGAATATTCGCCCACAAGCAACAAGTTTTGGTAATGGAACAAGAATTTCAATCTCCGGAGCTTGAAACCGCCGTAACCGAACTGTCGCGATTGCCTGGCGTTGGACGCAAAACCGCCTTGCGCCTTGCCCTGCATCTGCTTCGTCGTGACCAAGCTGAAGCCAACGCTTTGGGCAATGCTATTATAAATATGCGCAACAATGTGAAGTATTGCCGCGAATGTCACAACATCTCACCCGGAGAAATATGCGCTATATGCGCCTCACCCACCCGTGACCACTCCACAGTGTGCGTGGTAGAAAACGTGAACGATGTAATGAGCATAGAGCGCACAGGAGAATATTCGGGGGTGTATCATGTGCTTGGCGGCGTGATTTCGCCCATGGACGGAATAGGGCCGGATGCACTGGAGATACAATCGCTGGTTGACCGTGTGCGCCAAGATAGTATTGCCGAGGTGATTCTGGCTTTGGGAGCGACCATGGAAGGCGACACCACCAACTTTTATCTGTACCGCCGGCTGGCAGAGTTCTCAGAACTCAAAATCACGCAGCTCGCACGTGGAGTGGCGATAGGCAACGAGCTGGAATACACTGACGAGGTGACGCTTGGACGCTCGCTGCTGCAACGTACATTGTTTTCAGAAAGTTTCAATTCATGAATGCTCTTAAAGATATCAGCCTGCGAGCTCTTGAACCCGAGGATGCCACTCTGGTGTTTATGTGGGAGAATGACCGCTCACTATGGCAGTACGGAAGCA
Source organism: uncultured Porphyromonadaceae bacterium (assembly GCA_947178305.1). Lineage (GTDB taxonomy): Bacteria > Bacteroidota > Bacteroidia > Bacteroidales > Muribaculaceae > Paramuribaculum. The sequence continues at coordinate 8,401 of CAMWXV010000023.1, forward strand.
CACAAGCACCTTTATCGCTCCATCAGATAAGACAATACATTGATTCCTACAACGACGATGTGTTTTCTTCCTGCCAACTCAGACTAATGATCACACTTCACGGCACTCCGGTGGGAACAGTGGACCTTTACGACATTGACCCTTTGCATCGTCGCGCCGGATTAGGAATAATGGTGGACAAGACGCATCAGAATCAAGGCATAGCCCGTCAGGCGATTGGCCAAATGGCTGAATATGCGCGAGATCGCCTTGGGCTTCATCAACTGTGGTGTATCTGTGCCACAACAAACAATGCTGCTGTAGCCACGTTTCAGTCAGCCGGATTCAGCATATGCGGACGGTTCAGGTCTTGGCTGCGTTCCGGAACCACATACACTGATGCCTTTGCACTACAGAAACTATTATAGGTGTCAATTTCCACTCATTTTTTCACAATATGTAATTAATTTTTATTTGGGTGATTGATGAATAATTTGTACATTTGTAAAAATTTGGTGTAATAATGGCTGATGAACTCCAATCTCGCTTGCGTAGCCTGCAGAGCAAAGCAAAGCTCCTAACAGAGCGATACCGATTGCTCCTGCACCAAAAGCAGCTTCAAGACAGCGAACTGCAACAATTGCAGCACACTGTGAAACAGCAACAAAAGCAGATAGCCCTGTTGGAACAGCAACTTGAACAGATGAGGGTGGTTACCCCACTGACAGTTAAGGGTGCGGATTTGGAGAGAAGTCGAGCCGTATTGACCCATTTAGTGCGGGACATAGACAAATGCATCGCCGAATTAACCGATTGATGCAATGAAAGATATACTCGACATAACATTACGCCTTGGCAATGTGAGCCTTGTGCTCGGAGTGCGCCGCGATGAAGAGGCCACCCTTCGTGAGGCCGCAAAGCAGGTGAACCATGCATGGGACGGCTTTGCAAAGCGTTTCAATGACAAGAAGCCTCCCGAAATAATGGCCATGGTGGCACTGCTATTTGCCAAAGGGTATGTGACAGCAACTGAAACCAATGCTGAAACGGCTGGGTTTCTGGCTCAATTTGAGAACGAGCTTGATGAGCTTTTGCTCTCAGACTCCAACCTCATCCACCCGTAGGAAGAGGCTTATATCTGACATCACGGGACAAAGAGTTGTCCCCTGCCCTACGGCATTTCTTTGCCGCTATGCGCCCATTTGTGAATAGTTTCCTGCACTCGCCACAAACCGGAACTTTGTGTTTCACTCCGGTTTCAGGCAAGTGCTATTTTTTTAACCATTAGTGATTTATTTTTTAGCTTACAAACCAATTAACCAAAATCCTTAAAACTACTTTATATGAATTTCGTTTATTACATTCTTATAGCCATAGTGGCGCTTGCTTTGGGCGCTGCCATCAATATGGTGATTCAACGACGCCTCGCACGTAGCAAGGCTGCTGCAATTGTGGAGGAAGCCAAGGCTGAAGCCGAGGTAATCAAGAAAAACAAATTGCTTGAAGCACGCGAAGAAGAATTGCGTATCAAAACCGAAGCCGAGAACGCTGCCAATCAGCGTATGAGCCGTGTGCAAAGCGCTGAAGGACGCATCAAACAGCGTGAACTTCAACTGAATCAACAGCAAAGCGAAAATCAGCGAGCAAAAAATGAAAATGAGGCTACCCGCAATCGTCTGGAGGAACAATTAGCCAAAACAGAAGCTAAACAGAATGAATTGGAGTCGCTAAAACGTCAAGCGTTGGAAGAATTGGAAAGAGTGTCGGGATTGTCATCGGACGAGGCCAAGGAGAAGCTTATAGAGAGCCTCAAAGATGAAGCCAAGACTGCTGCAGCCAGCTATATCAACGACATTATGGACGAGGCCAAGATGACAGCCAACAAGGAGGCCAAACGCATTGTTGTACAATCCATTCAGCGTGTGGCCACTGAAACTGCCATTGAGAATTCGGTGACAGTGTTCCCGATTGATTCTGATGAGATAAAAGGTCGTATAATCGGTAGAGAGGGTCGTAACATCCGTGCTCTGGAGGCTGCAACCGGTATAGAAATTATTGTTGATGATACTCCTGAGGCTATTGTGCTTTCCGGTTTTGACCCTGTGCGCCGCGAAATTGCTCGTCTCGCGCTTCATCAGCTCGTGATTGATGGCCGAATCCACCCTGCCCGTATTGAAGAGGTTGTTGCCAAGGTGCGCAAACAGGTGGAGGAAGAAATTATCGAGACTGGTAAACGCACAGCCATAGACCTTGGTATACACGGTTTGCACCCGGATTTGATCCGCCTTGTGGGCAAGATGAAATATCGTTCAAGCTATGGACAGAACCTTCTGCAGCACTCTCGCGAGACAGCCAATCTGTGTGCTGTCATGGCTTCTGAACTTGGTCTGAATCCTAAGAAAGCACGTCGTGCCGGTCTGCTTCATGATATAGGCAAAGTGCCTGATGAAGAACCTGAATTGCCACACGCCTTATTGGGCATGAAACTGGCTGAGAAATATAAGGAAAAGCCTGAAATATGCAATGCTATCGGCGCCCACCACGATGAAATAGAGCAGACTTCTCTGCTTGCTCCAATTGTGCAGGTATGCGATGCCATATCCGGTGCCCGCCCCGGTGCCCGCCGCGAGATTGTTGAGGCATACATCAAGCGTCTCAACGATTTGGAACAACTTGCCTTGTCTTATCCAGGTGTCCTCAAAACTTACGCCATTCAGGCCGGTCGCGAACTGCGCGTGATTGTCGGTGCGGACAAGATTGATGATGCCGAAACAGAAAAGCTGTCGGCTGAAATAGCTAAACGCATTCAGGATGAAATGACTTATCCGGGACAGGTGAAGATCACTGTGATTCGCGAAACCCGCTCTGTTAGCTTCGCCAAGTAGCATTAGTATATGAACAGCGATAATTTCAACAACGACAGTAGTTCGGAACAGGAGGAAATGTCTGTTCAGCAACCAAGAAACGGATGCTGCGGACATTGCCGCAAGGAGCCGCCACGTGGAAAATTCCACAGTTTCAATTATCTGGCAGATGTGCCCGGTGGCATGGCTGACTATGATATGGTGGAGGTTACTTTCAAGAACACTCACAAGGGGTTCTTTCTTAACTCGCTTCACCTGCCACTGGCAATAGGTGACATTGTGGCTGTAGAGGCATCTCCGGGTCATGACATAGGTACTGTCACTCTCACAGGCAGGCTCGTGGCTCTGCAAATGCGCAAAGCCAACATCAAGCCAAATGCCGAGGTGCGACGCATTTTTCGTATTGCCAAGCCTGCTGACATTGAGAAGTTTGAAGAGGCCAAGGCCAAAGAAAACGACACGATGATACGTGCCAGAAAAATTGCCGCCGACCTCAAACTGAATATGAAAATAGGCGATGTGGAGTATCAGGGCGATGGCAACAAGGCTATATTCTATTATATTGCCGATGAGCGTGTGGATTTCCGCCAACTCATAAAGGTGCTTGCGGATACGTTCAAGATACGCATCGAGATGAAGCAGATCGGTGCCCGACAGGAAGCCGGCCGTATAGGTGGTATCGGTCCTTGCGGTCGTCCGCTATGCTGCGCAAGCTGGATGTCTAATTTTGTGAGTGTAGGCACTGCCGCGGCACGCTTTCAGGATATTTCCCTGAACCCACAGAAACTTGCTGGTCAGTGTGCCAAACTAAAATGCTGTCTCAACTTTGAGGTGGACGCTTATGTGGAAAGCATCAAGCGTATGCCTACAAAGGATGTGCGATTGGAGACTGCTGACAACACGTATTATCACTTCAAATATGATGTGTTCAAGCGACTGATCACTTACAGCACTGACAAATCCATGCCTGCAAATCTGGTGACCATAGATGCCGAGCGTGCTTTCGAGGTGATGAACATGAACAAACGTGGTGAAAAACCGCTTTCTTTGTTGCGCGAAGGAGACGAAGCGTCTGAACCCAAAAGCCGATTCAATGACATATTGGGTCAGGATTCAATAAACCGCTTTGACAAGGACAAAAAGAAGAAAAAGCGTAAGCCTAAGTCTCCGAAACAGCCAATGGAGAACGGTGCTCAAAACGGCAATCAACCTAAGGGTGACAAACCTCAAAAGCCGAGAAGCGACAAGCCTCAACGCAAAAATAATGATAGACCTCAGAAGCCTCGCCCTAAAAACAATAGTGGCGACAAGCCTAAAAACAATCCGCAACCTAACGGTGATGCCCAATAAAATGTGCTTAAATTCACGCTTATACCGATTTCTGTTCAGTGCCGCCATTACTTTGGCGGCACTGACAGCTTGCAGCGATAAACATTCGGCCGTATCCGAATTTCGCGACATTGCTCCTTCGGGATGGGTCTACGGTTCTGATTTGATTTTTACGCCATCGGGGCTGGACTCTATAAAGGAGCGTTCATTACTACTTACTGTTCGCCATTCAAATGCTTATGTGTATAGAAACATTTGGGTGGAGGTGACCACGCGCACACTTGACCACAAACGTGTGGACACTCTCAATATAGAGCTTGCTGATGTATATGGACGCTGGCACGGAACCGGGTTCGGACCTTCGTATCAGTACGAACTGCCTGTAGGACAACCCATGCTTATCGGTGACACTTCTCGTATAGCCGTACGACATATCATGCGTGTGGACACACTGAGAGGTGTAGAGCAAATCGGTATAACAATCACACCACCACATATATGATTTCAAAACAATTTGACAGCATAATATTTGACATGGACGGCACGTTGTGGGATGCCGTGGATTCGTATCGCCAAGTGTGGCTGCAAACTTTTCAGGACCTAAACCTGCCGGGAAGTGTGACACGACAACAGTTGATAGAGTGCATGGGGCAAACAATCGATGCCATATACACCAAACTGATAAATGACGATGCTCACCGCTCGGAATTTCTAAAACAGCTTGAATATAACGAAATGCATCTTATGCCCACATTGGGCGGTGTTTTGTATCCCGGCGTGAGAGAGTGGATTCCAAAACTTGCTGAGCATTATAAACTACTGATGGTTAGCAACTGCGGTAGTGACGGGTTACATAATTTTTTACGATTCACGTCACTTGAACCATATTTTCTTGACACTCTTACATATTGCCAGACCAAGCTGCAGAAAGAAGGCAACATAGAGTTACTGCGACGCTGTCACAACCTACAGTCGCCTATTTATGTAGGTGATACCGAGGGTGATTGCAAGTCGGCTCATCTTGCCGGCATACCCATGATGCATGTGGAATGGGGATTCGGTACAGCAGCTCAAGCTGATTACAGGGCTGACAGCATGGAACATTTGGCCGGCTTTTTTCTTTCATAATAATATATGAATCAAAATTTGTTATGAATTCAGAAATCAAACAACAAACGGTGCTTTTGCCGCACGAAGAGCAATCTAAAAGAATAGATTGCATACGTTCTCTGATGTCCAAACAAAACATTTCGGCCATACTGATATGCGACAAAGCCAACATTTATTACCTTACAGGCCGTGTATTCACCGGCTATATATATATTCCTCTTACAGGAATTCCAATATACTTTGTGAGGAGGCCTGTTGAACTTGAAGGCGATGGCACCATATATATTCACAAACCTGAGCTGATACCTAATTCTTTAGACGGCAAATATCCTGAGTCCATTGGCTTGGAGTTTGACACTCTATGTTATTCGCAGGCTCAAAGACTCATGAGCATTTTTGGCGCGGATGTGAAATATATCAATGCTTCGTCGGTGATGCGCACTGCTCGCTCCATAAAAACTGATTACGAACTGGAGTTGATAAAACTATCCGGCGTAAAGCAAACCAATGTCTATGCTCATATCCCTCGTCTTTACAAGAACGGCATGACCGATCTTGAACTTCAAGTGGAGATTGAGAGATGCTCACGATTAGAAGGATGCCTTGGTCAATTCCGCATATCCGGCGACAGTATGGAACTGTTTATGGGCAATGTGCTCACCGGTGAGAATGCCGATACTCCATGTCCATATGATTTTGCCATGGGGGGAGGAGGTCTCGATCCGTCAATACCTGTGGGCGCTGATGAAACAATAATTGCCAACGGCCAAAGCGTGATGGTGGATGTAAACGGTAACTATACCGGATATATGACAGACATGACACGCTCTTATTATTTGGGAAATCTGAATGATGAGGCAATACGTGCTCACCAATGCTCTATTGATATATGCCGTGCATTGGAATCTTTAGGCAAACCGGGGACTGAAGCAAAGTTTCTGTATGAAGAAGCAGAGCGAATTGTGCGCCAACATAATTTGGAAAAATATTTTATGGGACACAGACAGCATGCATCTTTCATAGGTCATGGTGTGGGAATAGAAATCAATGAGCTTCCGGTAATAGCGCCTCGCAGTCGCGATATACTCCAATGCGGAAATGTGCTGGCTCTCGAACCCAAATTCGTGATACCCAAAGTGGGAGCTGTGGGTATTGAAAACACTTATGTGGTAACTGAACAGGGTCTTAAATGTTTGACCAACGCTCCTGAACAACTCATATCATTGATTTGATGGATCAATTTTACAATAAAATCAACACCAAGGTGATGCACACTGTTGGAACGTGTGCCGATGAACTTGATATGGAGTGCTATGTGGTGGGGGGATATGTACGTGACATTTTCCTTAAACGTCACTCCAAGGATATTGATTTCGTAACCGTAGGTTCGGGCATAGATGTGGCCAAAGCTGTGGCAGCCAAAATGGGCAAGGGAGCTCATCTGAGTGTGTTTCGCACTTATGGCACGGCTCAAGTAAAACGTGGAGACACGGAACTGGAATTTGTGGGAGCCCGTAAGGAATCCTACAGCCCTGACTCACGCAATCCTATTGTGCAAACAGGGTCGCTGACCGATGATTTGTCGCGCCGAGATTTTACTATTAACGCGCTTGCTATATGCGTGAACCAAAATCGTTTTGGAGAGTTAATAGATCTGTTCAACGGATTAAGCGATATGCAGGCTCAGATCATACGCACGCCATTGGATCCTGACATAACATTCAGTGACGATCCTCTACGAATGATGCGAGCTGTGAGATTTGCCACGCAACTAAAATTCAAAATTCATCCAGATACTTTGGCTGCAATCAAACGCAATGCCTCCCGTATATCCATTATTACACGTGAACGCATAATGGACGAATTGATGAAAATAATGAATTCATCTGTGCCTTCCACCGGATGGTATCTGCTATCTGATACCGACCTGCTAAAATATATATTCCCGGAACTGAACGCCATGAGAGGTGTGGAAACTGTCAACGGTCGCGGTCACAAGGACAATTTCCGACATACATTGGAGGTTCTGGACAATGTGGCTGCAGCCAGCTCCGATGTGTGGCTGCGATGGAGCGCCCTGCTTCACGATATAGCCAAGCCGGTGACAAAGCGTTGGGATGACAAGATTGGCTGGACTTTTCATAACCACAATTTCATTGGTGCCAGGATGGTGCCAAAAATATTCAAAGCAATGAAATTTCCACTCAACGATCATATGAAATATGTGTGTAAAATGGTGGAGCTTCATATGCGCCCCATAGCCTTAGTGGAAGATGGTGTGACAGACTCAGCTGTGCGCCGCCTTATACATGACGCTGGTGACGACCTGGAAGATCTCATGACTCTGTGCCGAGCTGACATCACTTCAAAGAATCCAGAAAAAGTACGTCGCCATTTGGCCAATTTTGATCTTGTAAAGGAGAAAATGACCGAACTTGAAGCCCGAGACCATATAAGAAACTTTCAACCTCCGGTGAGAGGCGAAGAGATTATGGAGATTTTCGGCTTGTCACCATGCCGCGAAGTCGGCATAATCAAAG
>CAMWXV010000024.1 GCA_947178305.1 uncultured Porphyromonadaceae bacterium
CAGTGGCCGCTATGTTAATGGCGGCTCCCGCTGTTTATGGGCAGAGCGATAACGATTCCTATAAATTTGATATAGGGGCTGGCATCGGAATGAGCGGCTATCTTGGGGATGCAAATGAAAGCAATATCTTTGCAAGTCCAGGAGTGGCTATGGATGTGGCGTTTCGCTATTTGTTTCAGGACAACAGATGGGCTATCCGCGGACAGTTCACAGCGTTGTCGCTCAGTGGAAACACCGAGAAGTTTACAAATGTCTACCCTTTGAACATGAATTATCAGTTCAAGGGCTGGGCATACGACCTTGGTGCTCGTGGCGAGTTTAACTTTTTTGCCTATGGAATAGGCGAAACATATAAAAGACTAAGGCGTTGGACCCCTTATCTGTCGCTCGGTGTTGGTGCCACTTATGCCAAGAGCGGAGATCATAGTTCCATGGCGTTCAATATCCCCATGGGTTTCGGTATAAAGTACAAGGCTGCCAAACGGTTGAATCTCATGCTTGAATTCAGTATGACAAAAGTGTTTGGCGATCATGTTGATGGGGAGTTGAGTGATTTGTATCAGATAAAAAGTTCGTTTCTGAAGAATACGGATTGGTATTCTTCAATTATAATAGGAGTGAGTTATGAATTCGGGCCGCGCTGTGTGATTTGTCATCGCATAGACTGACCCCTAAACCCAAAAATGAAAAGCAATGACCACCGCCGATAAAAATATATCAATCGATTTCAATCGTGTGCCGAAGCATGTGGCAATAATTATGGACGGAAACGGCCGCTGGGCCAAGGCCAAAGGGCAGGAGCGCACTTGCGGTCATGAACAGGGTGTAACCTCTGTGCGCAATGTGATACGCGAGGCGAATGCTTTGGGAATAAAGTATCTCACTCTTTATGCTTTCTCTACAGAAAACTGGAATAGACCTCAGCATGAAGTGGATGTGCTTATGAGTCTTATTGTCATGGCTATGAGCCGAGAATTGCCTGAGATGCTTGAAAACAATGTGACAATGCGCATAATAGGTGACATTAGCCGTTTGCCGGAAGATGCGCGTCAAACATTGGATCAGTGTGTGGCTGCTACTGCTCATTGCACAGGTCTCAATATGATTCTTGCATTGAGCTATTCTTCGCGCTGGGAGATAACTGAGGCCGTTAAAGCCATATCTTCAAAAGTGGCAGTTGGCGAGCTTAAGGCGGAGGATATAAACGATGATATTGTGTCGCAGCATCTTGCTACTGCGGAATATCCTGATCCCGACCTACTTATCCGAACGGGAGGTGATGTGAGGGTAAGCAATTATCTGCTATGGCAGATAGCATATTCGGAACTTTATTTCACACCTACGTTGTGGCCTGATTTTGACGGTGCCGCATTGCGTAAGGCTGTGGCTGAATATCAGCAACGCGAGCGACGCTACGGACTGATTTCGGAGCAGCTGACGGAGCAGTGATAAATGTGTAAACAAAAGCCAATCATTAAAGAATAATTAACTTCAATATAGCAAAAGAATTCACAACATATTATGCGTAACCGACTTATATATATACTTGCAGTGGTAATGGTGGCTTGTGGCGCGGTCAAAGCCGAAGCTCAGGCATTAGCTGTGGACACTGTGTACAATCCCAAAGTGCTGTTTACCGGGATGCCCCGAACATACGAGATTGCCGGAATATCGGTGAACGGTGCCGACAATTATGAGGATTATCTGATAATCGGTTTTGCCGGCCTTAAAGTCGGGGAACGCATAGATATACCGGGAGCCGAGATTACGGATGCTTCAAAGCGTCTTTGGCGTCAAGGTTTGTTTAGTTCTGTCAAGATAACAGTAGAGAAAGTGGCTGGAGACAAGGCATGGATAGCTATTAATTTGCGTCAGCAGCCAAGAATCTCTTCAATCAACTATCTGGGAACGCGTAAGAGTGAGCGTAAGGATTTGGAGGAGAGGCTTCAACTTCATAAGGGAAACCAGATTACGCAAAATATTGTGAATCGTGCAGAAGCTATCATCAAGCAGTATTATAAGGCCAAAGGTTTTGGTAACGCTAATGTTAAAATTAATCTGCGTGAGGATCTTTCGGCCAAGAACGAGATGATTGTGGATATAGTGGTGAACCGTCACGATAAAGTGAAGGTGCATAAGATTTATATTGACGGTAACGAGGTGCTCAGCGATAACGCACTTCAGCGCACCATGAAGAAAACCAATGAAAACGGTAAGTTGCTCAATGTTTTCAAACAGAAAAAATTTGTTGAAAGTGATTATCGTGATGACCTTAACCGTATAATTCAAAAATATAATGAGAAGGGTTATCGTGATGCGAAAATATTGAGCGACAGTGTGGTTCCATATAACGACAAGAGTGTGGATGTATACATTTCGCTTGAAGAAGGTAAAAAATATTTTATCAACGATATATCCTGGGTTGGTAACACTATATATCCCACTGATGTGCTTGATGAAGTGCTCGGATTCAAAAAAGGTGATGTTTACAACCAAAAGTTGCTGAACAAGCGCACTAATGAGGATGATGACGCTGTGGCCAATCTGTATATGAACCGTGGTTATCTGTTCTACAACCTTGTGCCTATAGAAAAGAATGTGCATGGCGACTCCATAGATTTGGAGATGCGAATGGTTGAAGGTCCGCAGGCAAGAATCAACAGTGTAGTGATCAACGGTAACGACCGTTTGTATGAAAAGGTGATACGTCGCGAATTGCGTGTTCGTCCGGGTGATTTGTTTTCCAAGGAGGATTTGATGCGTTCGGCACGAGAGATAGCGCAGACCGGTCATTTCAACCCTGAGAACATGGATATCCGTCCGGAACCAAACGAGGAGAATGGTACTGTGGATATTGTGTTCAATCTTGAATCAAAAGCAAATGACCAGATTGAGTTCTCGCTCGGTTGGGGTCAGACCGGTGTGATTGGTAAACTGGCTTTGAAGTTCACTAACTTCTCAATCAAAAATCTTTTTCATCCCAGCTCCTATAAAGGTCTGATACCGCAGGGTGAAGGACAAACATTCACCATCTCAGCGCAGACCAATGCCCGCTATTATCAAGCCTACAGCATATCGTTCCTTGACCCATGGTTTGGTGGCAAGCGCCCCAATTCGCTGAGTGTGTCGGCCTATTACAGTCGTCAAACCGGTGTTAATTCATCGTACTATAACAGCCGCTGGGCCAATACTGCCTTAAATTATGGTTACGGCTATGGTTATGGTTACGGCAGCGATTATTATCAGAACAGTATAACCAATGCCTACGACCCCAATAAGGTGCTTCAGATGGTGGGTGTGACCGTGGGATTCGGTAAGCGTTTGAGTTGGCCTGATGACTATTTCACATTCCAAACAGATTTGAGCTATAACTGGTACTTCCTCAAGAACTGGGAATATCTTTATTATATGAACAACGGTACATCCAACTCGCTGGTACTTGGTTTGACATTGGCACGTAACAGTATTGACAATCCGCTTTATACACGTCGTGGATCTCAATTCTCACTTGGCTTGCAGCTGACTCCTCCGGCTTCACTGTTCGGAAAAAAGAATTGGGAGAAACTGTATAAGGAAAACAGTGTGGAGTCAAAGAAAGAGATGTACAAATGGATAGAGTATTGGAAACTTAAATTCCGTGCCCGCACTTATACTCCTCTTACGGATCCTAACGGTAAATGGACATTGGTGCTCATGACCCGTGCTGATATCGGATTGCTCGGTAGCTATAACAAGTGGCTGAAGTCGCCGTTTGAAACATTCTATGTGGGTGGTGACGGTATGTCGGGCTCTTATACATACGCTACAGAGACTATCGGTTTGCGCGGTTATGACAATGGTGCTTTGACTCCATGGGGTTACGAGGGTTACGCTTATACAAGACTCGGCATGGAGCTTCATTTCCCATTCATGCTGCAACCTTCAACCACAATCTACGGACTTGCATTCGTGGAGGGCGGTAATGCATGGACTGATGTGAAAAGCTTTACTCCGTTCAACCTCAAACGCAGTGCCGGTGTGGGTCTTCGTATCTATCTGCCTATGGTGGGTATGATGGGTATTGACTGGGCTTACGGTTTTGACCAAGTGTTCGGCGAGCGTGGTGGCAGCCATTTCCACTTTGTACTCGGTCAGGAGTTCTAACATAATTTAATAAAATGGGATTGAACTTTTGCCAGCGGATATAGTCTTAAATTATATTCTAAATTAATTAAATCAGAACTTATGAAAAGCTTTATAAAAAGAGTGGCCATTGTGGCTGTATTTGTGGTGGCCGGATTTGCGGTTGCCAATGCCCAAAAGTTTGCGTTGGTGGATATGGAATATATCTTGTCGAATGTCCCTGCTTACGAGGTTGCCAACAACCAACTTGAACAGTTGTCGCAGAGATGGCAAAAAGAGGTGGAGGGCGTGCAGCGCGAAGCCGAGACAATGTACAAGAATTATCAAAGCCAAATGCCGTTTCTCACTGATGAGCAGAAAAAGAAAGAGGAAGCTAATATAGTGGCCAAGGAGAAAGAGGCAGCCGAGTTGCGCAATAAATATTTCGGACCTGACGGCGAGATGTACAACAAACGTAAATCATTGATGAAGCCTATTCAGGAAGAGGTGTACAATGCGGTGAAAAAGGTGAGTGAGGAAAGAGGATATATGTGTATCTTTGACCGAGCATCAAGTGCTGACATAATTTTTGCTTCGCCACGCATAGATGTGAGCAATGATGTGCTTGCAAAACTTGGCTATGCGCGATAAAATGCATATCTTTGCCGTAGATAACGATTATAAAAACAAATAACATATCTAACCAATGATCAAGAAATTGTTACTTGCCATTGCGATGGTTCTGCCCTCAATGGCCTTTGCCCAAAAATTTGGTGTTGTAAATGCACAACCAATCATTGAAGCCATGCCTGATATGGTGGAAGCTCGCACCGCTCTTGAAGCAGCCTCAAAGAAATATGAGGATGAGTTCAAAAATCTTCAGGATGAATTCAATAGAAAATATACTGAATTTCAAGGAATGAACGACGATACCCCTCAGACTATCAAAGATCGTCGCGTGTCGGAGCTTCAGGAACTTGACCAAAAGATGAATCAGTTCCGTGCAACTGCTTCTCAGGATTTGCAGCATCAGCAGGAGCAGCTCATGGCTCCTATCCAGCAGAAGGTTATGACCGCCATTCAGGCAGTAGGTGCAGAAGGTGAATATACAATGATTTTTGAAAACAATGCGCCTATCTATGTTGGCAAGACAGTAGAGGATATCACTCCTTTGGTGAAAGCCAAACTCGGATTGAAATAATTCTTGTCTGAAGATATTTTTAAGCCACCCGCTCCTATCTGTCTGGAGTGGGTGGTTTGTATTTTCTTATGATGGCGGATTTGGTGAAATTTGATTAATTTTGCGGTATGCAACAGATAAAGAGTGGAGCCTCGCCTATCGGGGTATTTGATTCCGGTTACGGTGGTTTGACTATCCTTAAGGCTATCAGGAACAGACTGCCGGAGTATGATTACTTGTATTTGGGTGACAATGCGCGTGCTCCTTATGGCACGAGGTCTTTTGATGTGGTGTATGAGTTTACGTTGGAGGCTGTCAGATATTTGTTTAATCAGGGGTGTGAGCTGGTGATTTTGGCTTGCAACACAGCGTCGGCAAAGGCTCTCCGCACGATTCAACAAAATGATTTGCCCCAAATAGATCCAACCAAACGAGTGCTGGGTGTTATACGCCCAACAGCGGAGGCCATAGGGGAATTGTCAACCACGGGTCATATCGGTGTGATGGGTACAAATGGCACTGTGCAGTCGGAGAGTTATGATATGGAGGTGGCGAAGCTTTATCCGGACTATGTAGTGAGTTCCCAGGCTTGTCCTATGTGGGTGCCACTTGTGGAAAATCATGAGGCCGATGGCGACGGTGCAGATTATTTTGTTCGCAAGTATGTGGGCACTTTGTTGAATAAAGATGTTGACATGGATACAATAGTGCTTGCGTGTACTCATTATCCGATACTTTATCCGAAAATTCGTGCTGTGGTGCCGGACAATATCAGTGTTGTGACGCAAGGTGAAATTGTGGCGCGAAGTCTTGAAGATTATTTGCGGCGGCATACCGAGATGGAGCAACGGTGTTCCAAAGGTGGTGTGTGCAGGTATCTCACGACTGAAAATCCTGATAAGTTCACGGATCTGGCCAAAATATTTCTTGAAGAACCTGTGTGTGTGAAACATATAGATTTATAAAAGTTGTATGAAGATTGGAAAGATGATAAAGACAGCCGGGTCTACGATCAAGGGGCTTGCGAAGCTGGTGTTGCTGGGGCGTAAGGTGGATTGGTATGGTGTTGATGCCGAAGGCGATACTTTGATTGTGATGGGTAATGGGCCTTCGTTGGCTGACAGTTTGCGGGAAAATGCGGATGTATTTGAACGTATGCCTTTGCTCGCTGTGAATTTTGCTGCCAACACTGATGAGTTTTTTGCTTTGCGGCCACGTTATTATCTTATGGCCGATCCAGTGTTCTTTAACTGTGGCACAAACGATAATGTGGACTTGCTGTGGAAGAACATAGAGCGTGTGAATTGGAGGATGACGCTGTTTGTGCCTAACGGACAGGTTGTGAAGCCAATGAATGGAGTGGAAATAAGACGGTTTAATTTCGTGGGAATAGAGGGAGCTGGATGGTTGCGCCACTTTGCGTATGCTCATAAACTGGGTATGCCGAGGCCACGAAATGTGTTGATACCATCAATCATGGCCGGAATCTGGATGGGGTATAAGAATATTTATATCACCGGAGCAGACCATTCGTGGACAAAGACTCTTGATGTGAACGAACATAATGAAGTGGTGAGTGTGCAGCCTCATTTTTATTGTGATAATGATGCCGAGCATAAAAGGGTGGCATCAGTGTATAAGAATATAAGGTTGCATGAACTTTTGCTGAGTTTTCACATTGCGTTCAAGGCTTATTTTGATGTAGAGGAGTATGCACGGCATATAGGCGTGAACATTTACAATGCCACTCCCGGAAGTTTTATAGACGCTTTTGAACGACGGTCACTGTAGATGTGCGACTGCGAGTGTGAGTACTGATATGCGTGCTGTAGGCGCTACCCTGTGTATGGCTTCGCAACAAGCCAATAGCGTGGAGCCTGTGGTGAGCACGTCATCAACCACAAGTATGTGTTTGCCATGAAGCTGTTCAGGATGTATGGCTGTGTATATTCCTTGGGAGTTAAGCCAGCGGAGGTAGGCTCCTTTTCTGGTTTGTGTGGAGTGTTGCCTTGTGGCCACAAGGTTTGATCCAATGGGAAGTCCTGTAACATCGGCCAGGCCGAGAGCTATATAACGGCTTTGGTTGTAACCTCGCTTCCATTGTTTGAACCGATGTAACGGTACCGGTATAATGATGTCCATGTCGTCAAAAAATCCATCAGAGATTATTTCACGTGCGTATTCGGCGGCAAGATAACGTGCCACTTTTGGCCGATGGTGATATTTGGCGGCATAAATGAGCCGAGTGAACGGGCTTGTGCGATAGTAGTAGAAGTATCCGGCCGCTCGTTCTATGGGCACTTTGCCTGCAAGATGGTGATGAATAGGTCCGAAGTGCTCGTTGTGGAGCATGGTGCGCGGGAGCTTCAAGCGGCATCCGAGACAGATTACTTTTTCACCGCGTACCAAAGTGCATCCACATACTTCGCACAAGTCCGGCCATATAAAGTTTACGGCTTTGTTCAGGAATCTTGACCATTCCATAAGTCGGGATCTTTGATTATGGATGCAGCAAGTGATGGCTCATAGCCGCGTGACACTGCATAACGAAACAGTTTGGTGCGTCCGTCATATGTGTCGGCATCTTTGAGTGAACGTATTTTTGCGGCAATTACAGTGCGGGCATTAGCGATGTAAATGTCTTCTTCAATTTCATTGAGGGCTTCACGTATATAAGCGGAATCAATACGTTTTATCATCAGAGCGCTCACTATTTTTCGTTTGCCCCATAGTGACAAGCGATATTTGTCGCGCACGAAGGAGCGGGCAAAGCGTTCATCGTTCACGAACCGGTTTTGGCGCAGATGATTCATGATGGCATCTGCGTCGGTAGATGATATGCGCCATGTCCATAGTTTCTGACGTAGTTCGCTTTCGCATCGTTCCGCTGATACGCACAGGGCTTCAAGGCGATCCAGAGCCATGGCCTTTGTGACTTGTTTCTTCATGGACGTGTGCAGAATATAAATCGGTTGAGCCGTTGCATGTCGGCCACTACAGAGATGTTGATCCAGCCTTGTTGCTTTAGTTCGTAGTGGAGTTCCGAAACGTAATTCGGATTGATTTCAAAGTAGAGTTTGCCTCCTGAAACGAGTGCGCTCATGGCATAGGATGCGATGGCGCGATAGAAAACCAGCGGGTCGTTGTCGGGCACGAAGAGTGCCATGTGTGGTTCGTGGTCAATTACGTTGGCATTCATGGTGGATCGTTCGTGCTCGGCTATATATGGCGGATTACTCACGATAATGTCATAGCACGGTTGTGCCGGGGCGGTGAGATGCAACGCGTTGCATTTATGGAACTTGATTTTGACTTTAAGATTGGAGGCATTGGCTTTGGCTATATCCAAGGCTTCTGTGCTTAGGTCTATGGCAGAAACGAGCGGAAACCGCAGGTTGCGAGCCAGAGCTAATGCAATGCATCCTGAACCTGTGCATATGTCAAGAACCCGAAGATCTGATCGGTTATCTGCCTGTTGGATAATATTGTCAACAAGTTCAGCGGTTTCGGGGCGAGGAATAAGAACATCGGGAGACACCTTGAGTTGGAGTCCGTAGAATTCGGTTACACCGAAAATATATTGAATAGGTTCGTGCTTTAGTAACCTGTTTGTGGTTTCATGTACTTTTTGCAAAACGAAATCGGATGCCGGTTCGTTGTCGCGAATGACGAGGTCAACTCTGCTCCATCCTTTGATGCGGAACATCATCTCACGCCACAGCCATTGCGCTTCTCTCTGCGGATATATGGCAGAGAGGGCTTGCTCGGTGGAGCGCTTGAGCTGGTTGAGTGTTATGCCTGTGTTCATTTCAAACTTTAATTATCAAATAAACGTACGCGGATGAAAAGGATAGTTTCTTCCTGATGATGCTAAGGTAGTGTAAAAGTTTTGATTTATAGTTATTGCGGTGTGAAAAAGTGGTCGCTATTTTAGGGGATGTGTAAAAAACCGCCGCTTGTCGTGGTGTGAGACGAGCGGCGGTTTGATTATAGGGGATATGGTTGTTATTCGGGGTCGTAGGCGTAGAAGAGGGAGCCGGTGTATGTGCCGCTTACGGTGTGTCCATAGGCATCGGCCATGTTGAATGACATGGTGTATGTGCCGTCGCCGTGGTTCTCAACATCAAGTGTGCCTGACATAAGGGCTGATTCAATGTAGTCGCCAAAGAAGTACCAGCAACCGTAGTATCCGGCATAGTCTGCGTAATAGAAGCCGTCCCAGGCTGAACCAACGGGGAATGATTCGGTTTCAAGGCAGTTGGTTACGGTGTATTTGCCGGAAGGGATGCCGGTGGTGGCATCAGGCGCAATGTTGATGCCAAAGTTGAGGGATGAGCCGGAGCCTATGTTTTCATCAAGGTTGAATTTGTCATCACCGAGCATTATGGCGCAGTAGTTGGATTCTTCGGAGAAGGCTTGGCCAAAATTGATTGCAGCTGCTTTGGTGAGTCCGGAGACTGTGAAGTCGGATTCCAGGTTGCTCATGTCGCCTTGGCCGGAACGGTTGAGGAATGTGAGCGTACCGTTGAAGTTTATAGTTTTCTGAGAGTTGTCGCTGAGTGTTACAGTGCCGGTAATGGTGTAAAGATTGCCGTTGTGCGATACTTCAATGTTTCCTAATGATATTGTTTTGAAATCTTCGTCACCTGATGCGGAGTATGTGGTGACAGCTCCGGAGCAGGTGTTGAGAGAGTAGTCATCTTCGGCTATGGTGTAGGTGCCGGAGGAGATGGCGCTTTGATTGGGGTTGGATGCGAGGGTGGAGTTGAATTCCAGATACACTATTTCTCCGGGTCCCATGTATGTGTAGTTGTCCTCGTCCCAGGTCATTCCTTTTGATACGAGTTGCACGGTATAGTTGCCGGTGCCAACACCATTGAAATCGCCATGGTATGTGCCCAGTGTGTTGTATGTGGGGTCTTCAACGATGGTGATAGGTGTTGTGGTTTGTTCTGTTGGTGGTGTTGTGTCTGAGTCGCCGGGAGCTTGGGGTTCTTCGTTGTCGTTGTCAGAGCATGCTGCCATAGAGGCGGCGATTGTCAGCATTGTTGCAAAACGTAAGCTTAAAAGTGATAATTTTTTCATAAGTCGTGTTGTATAGTTGTAATGTGATTGCGAAAGTAATGCTTTTATTTTGAATTTTCAACAATTTGACATAGCTATATGGGAAAATAAGCATTGATTGATGTGTTAGTGTGGTAATAGAGGTCTAAAAAATAAGTTGGTTGAAATAATAACTATTTCAACCAACTTAAATCTTAAGTAATGTCAAGTTACGCTTTGTTCTTGATAATCATAACCTCTATGATGGAGATAGCGATATTCTCAGGAATGGACAGGGCTTCTGCCAATTGGTTGATGATATCTTTTTCTTCTTCTTCAAGAACGCCGTCTGCGAGTGCAATATCTACAGCGCATGCAAAAGCTGTGAGTTTCAAATCGTCAGAGAGGTTGTCGGTAGAAGCTTTAGCCAATGCTCCAGCTCCGTCTTTTTTCAAGATTCTAAATAACTTGTCAAATAATTTGTCAAAAGCAGGACCAGAAAAATTGTCGTATAATCTCAAACGACGAATATAGGATACTATACCGTTCCATTCGGATTCGGCAATGCTGCCGTCTGCACCTGCCATAGCAATAGCGATTCCGGCAAAAGCCTCTTGTTGAGTCAACTTGGTTTCTTCTGGTGCTGTCTGAAAAATTTTGTCAAAAAGTCCCATAACTGATGTTTCTGCTCTCAGTTCCAGTGAGCGTTTAATTAAACGACGAAGCGTGGAACCGTATACTCTACCTCTTTGTATACAGATCTCTGAGAAATCTTTTGGAGACAAGAGAGGTCGTGATGATATTGAAATTTCTCATGTTTCAATATACAAGATCAGGGCATAACGCCTCGCTAATTCTATTTTGTCTTGAATATAGTTACCTAAATTCAAATACAAAAATATGGAAAATTATAATAATCCATTCAATTTGGATGAATTATTTTGGCTTATTAATTATGATTTAACAACTATATAAAAAGGTTGCATATTACAATAAGATATGCAACCTTTTGGTTATGTGGTGTGTGGTGACTTATTATTTTTTTGGATTGAAACCGCGGTGTTTGAGAGCTTCAAGCATGTTGTAGTTGAGAGCTTCCTGATAATAGTCAAGCATATGTCCGGTCCAGTCGTTGGTTGTTTTGGAGCCGGAGCGTGTGGCGTTGTATTCGGTGACTTCGGTGTCATAGTTCATCAGGTCGCTTGCCATTGAGTCTGTTCGGTAATGATTGTGGTGAATTATCAGACTTTGAGGTTGTTTGGGTTTGAGGTCTGGTAGTTCGCGTGGTACGCCGATTGCGAGTCCGCAGACTACGTATACGTGGTCTGGGAGCTGCAGTAGTTCGGAGATGGCAGCCGGATTGGCAGTTCGTGCATATCCGATGCAGCATGTGCCAAGTCCGAGTGACGCAGCAGCTGTCACAGCGCTCATCATGGCCAAAGAGGCATCAACGGTGCCGAGAATGAGTCCATCGGCAGTGTTGTATATTTCAGGCATTTCCAACTGTTTTGCTTTTGCAGCTTGGGATATTTTCTGGAAGTCGGCGCAAAACACAAGGAAATGAGAGCAGGTTTTGATTTGTTTCTGTCCTGTGAGTTCGTAAAGTTTTAGTTTCAGGTCGGGATCGGATATGTCAATGACGCTGTATTGCTGTGCGTTGTAGCTGGTGGGAGTGTTGCTTATGGCTTCATATATAAACTGCATCTGTTCGTTGGTTGCGGGTGTATACTCGTAGCGGCGTATGCTGCGGCGTTGAAGCAGTGTTTCGGAAACGGATTTTGTGTTCATAGACGGTTCTTATTGAATTAAAATTGAGATGTACTGATTAAACGCAAATATAATGGTTTGGTTTAAAAGAGACAAGAGGCGACACTTGTATTCAGGTGTCGCCTCTATGTTGTGTGATTGTAAGTATTGATTACTTTTTGAAGTAGCGGTTGAAGAGACCTTCAAACCCTTTTCCGTGACGGGCTTCGTCTTTGGCCATTTCGTGAACGGTGTCGTGAATGGCATCAAGATTGAGTTCTTTGGCGCGACGTGCAATACGCATTTTGTCTTCGTTGGCACCGGCTTCAGCTGCCATACGCTTTTCAAGGTTGGTTTTTGTGTCCCAAACGCATTCACCGAGGAGTTCAGCAAATTTAGCTGCATGTTCGGCTTCTTCCCAAGCGTAGCGCTTGAATGCTTCTGCGATTTCGGGATATCCCTCGCGGTCGGCCTGGCGGCTCATGGCCAGGTACATGCCAACTTCAGAGCATTCTCCGTTGAAGTGGGCTGTGAGGTCTTTGATCATTTCTTCGTCGGTGCCTTTTGCTACGCCGATTTCGTGTTCGGTGACAAATTTGAGGGCTGCACTTTCGTCAAGTTCTTTGAATTTGCTTGCAGGTACACCACACTGGGGGCATTTCTCAGGGGCTGCGTCACCTTCGTGAACATAGCCGCAAACGGTGCAGATAAATTTCTTTGCCATAATGAATTTTGATTTTTGGATAAGTATTAATGTATTAATTATTTGTTTTTTCGGATGATGCGCATGTGGGACATAGGCCATGATAACTTATGGTTATCCTATCGGTTGTGAATCCCTCTGGCGCTTCTATATGATGTGACGGAAACGGTACGTCATATAGTTTGCCACAATGGCGACACATGAAGTGTGCGTGTGGCGATAGGTCGGCATCGTAGTGTGTACATTCCGGATCTATGTCCAACTGGAGCACTGCTCCGCTTTCAACCAATATTTTAAGTGTGTTGTAGACTGTTGTGCGGGAGAGTGTGGGATGATTTGGGTGCAGATGGTCGTAGATGTCGGCTACTGTTGGGTGCGTGCGGTGATTCAAAAGGTACTGCAATATGGCCATGCGTTGATGCGACAACCGTATGCCTGCTGTTGTGAGCAGGTTTATAGCGTTGTTGAGAGTGGTGTTATCTTGCATGGTGTAATAATTACTATTTTGAGATCATTACAAAATTATAATTAATATTTTTATTAGGCAAATCTTTTTGCATTTATTTTTTGTGCTATGTTTATTTGTCATTCGCCAGCGGTGTGTGGATGGGTAATTTTGTGCAAAAAAATAATTGTTATGATGATGAATCTAAATGGGTGTGAGTGGTGGCAATCGTGGTTGCGCATGATTGCGGCGTTGGGTGGTGCCATATGGATGGTGCTAAGTCCAAGTGTGCCGTATATGCTGCTGTGTACGGGGTTTGTGTTGCTTGATTGTTGGAGTGCATGTGCCTTGGGTAGGCGTGTTGCGGCTCATATGCCAGATAAAGCGTGTAAAGATGCAGGAAAGGTGAAGAGTTGGCGTCTTGGAAAAGTTGTGCATACTTTGGCTGAGGTGTATGCGGTGGTGGTTTTGGCGCATTGTGCCCAAATGTGTATGCCGGGATTGTTGCCGATAGATTTGAGGCATATTGTTGCTGGTGCAGTGTGCGGATGGCAGTTCTGGTCGTATCTTGAGAACAAGGCTTCGTGCAATGGCGCGAGGTGGGCCAAATTGGCTCGGAAATTTCTTGCGGACAAGAGTTCGCGGCATTTTAATATAAATATGAATGATTATGAAGAGAAGGATTGATGAGATTATAGTGCATTGCTCCGCCACTGCCGAAGGGCGTGATTTCGGTGTGGCTGATATTAGAAGATGGCATAGGCTTCGCGGGTTCAGGGATGTGGGGTATCATTATGTGGTGCGGTTGGACGGAACGGTGGAGAGAGGGCGTCCGGAGGGTGTGGCCGGGGCGCACTGCCTTGGACACAACGGAGGCTCAATAGGGGTGTGTTATGTTGGTGGATGCAAGTGCGATGGTCGTACTCCGGCAGATACTCGCACTGTCAGGCAAAAAGAGGCGTTGACCAGGCTTATCGGGCGTTTGTGTGCTGCTTATCCCGGAGCAACGGTGCATGGACACAGGGAGTTTGCGGCTAAGGCGTGCCCTTGTTTTGATGCCAAGGAGGAATACGAATATTTACAATGTGGGGTATGAGGTGGATTATGATGTTATGGAGTTTGGTGTGTTTGTGTGGATGTACACGCACGGTGTATGTGCCTATGGAGTCGGAGCGTGTGGAGAAGGAATCGGAACTTGGGGTGCTAAGGGTGGCCGATACTGTGATTTTGGCTGAACGGTGTACGGTGAGAATTACTCCTGACGGTGTGAATAGTGTGGTTCAAAGGGAGTTGCACCATTTGAAAACGGTGCATGACACACTAAGAACGGTTCGGGTTGATACTGTGAGGGTGGTGAAGCAAGTGCCGATGAATGGTGCATGCTCCGTAGGGCGGCGCGGTTGGTGGATGATTGCCGGAGTGTTGGCCGGTGTTGTAGTCAGCGGCGCGTTATATAGAATTTTTCGGAGGTTTGTGTGATTGTGCCTTTAATGGCGGTTATGCCGTAGGGGTTGGTTACGGCAATTCCTGTCCATTGTTGTAGTTCGTTTATGGATGGGTCGGTGATGGTAAGTGTGACATCTCCATCAGTGGTTATGGTGCCTGAAACGGAGTATGGGACTGAGTTTTGTTGCTGAGAGGGTTGTATGTAGAGTTCTCCTTGCAACATGCCTGAAGATGGTTCGTCCAAGGCCATGTAAATGTCGGTGTTGTCGGATATTGTGCCGTACATGTGGTATTTGTGGCTGGATGATGTTGGGGTGTGTTGCAATGCTTCTTCAATCTGTTCTGTGTCTTGTTGCGTGATGTTTTCAAATATTATAGGTGTCATAAAGATGTTGGATAGCCATAGTGTCAGTATGGGTAGACAGATCATAATGGCAAAAAACAGTGCTACAGATATGATACAACCTAACATGCATCCGTTGATTCCACGACGAGGTGGTAATGGCGGCAGGGCGCTTCGTACCGGTGTTCCGCATGTTGGGCAGTACTTATGGTCGTTGCTTGAAAATTCGCTATGACATTTGTGACATTGCATATGTAGGGGTGGATTTGAGGGTGTTGATAATGAAAAACAGGCAAACTTTTGGGCTTTCCCCCATTAAAAGTTTGCCTGTTTTATGTCGGGGTGAGAAGAAAGAAAAACCTCGCATAGTAACATCTTAGAGCCTGCAATTAGGTTGATTATACGTTACTTATTCACTTGGTTTGTTCCGTTATTGTTCCGATTTTAAGGCCGGAGGCGGCTAATAAAACCTGTATCAAACGCTCCTTTTCCGCAAGTAGGTCAAGGAGCGTTTTCTGTTCTGCCCCGATGGTTACTGTCGCAGGTCCGAGAACGGTTTGCGCATATATGTCAGAGTAACTTTTGCTGCTTGACAAAGGCACATCAAAGGCGACTGCCGGATTTATCCCGCTTGCCAAGCACAATTTCTCCCAAAGCTCACAATCCATTGTCTCTTTGTTAAAGAGTGTTGACAGATAGTTAGAGGTGATTCCCGCGGCGGCTGATACGTCACGCTTCTTTAAGTTGTTGGTTTCTATGTGCTTTTTGAGCAGTTGTCCGAGATGTTTCATATTCTGCAAATGTTAAAGATAATTAAACTAAATATGAATATAGTTCACAAATAGTTTAAGTTTCAATTTTTCTTTGTTACTTTGCTGTCGTAAAGATACGACAATAATTTAACTTTTCCAAGAATATGACCGCAAATGAAGCTCTCGACGCTTACCTCCGCTCGCTCCGCAGGTTCAACTGGCAAGTGCAAAATTAGCGATTTGTTTGAAGAACTCGGTTT
>CAMWXV010000025.1 GCA_947178305.1 uncultured Porphyromonadaceae bacterium
ACCACCGAATCAACACTCTCCGGTTGTCCGGCATAATATTGAGTATGCTTTACCGCATCAAGCCCCAAAATTTGGCGAGATGCAAGAACATAGTATACAGCATCCATTGGTTCACTGTACGTGAACGTATTGGCACTCAATAAGTTCAACTCATCAAAAGTCACAAGCTGCATACGTTTGCGATAAAACACCGAGTAACTGCGTGTTCCAGCACCATTGCGAGCCAACAATTGAATCAATGTGGCTAATGGATGACGTAGAGAAATATTAAAGAATGTGCGACTCAAAAATCTGCACAACTCCTCATCGGCAGCCATAACCAACGAGACTCCGGATGATGCTTTTGTGGCAATGGCCCGCCATGCTGCCTGAGGCGCTTGCGCTCCGGCAATCAGGAGATCTTCATGACATTCCTGCGGCACCTCATCAGGTACAAGTAAAAATGCATCCGAATCAATAAACCCAACAATAGACTTGAAGTCGCTTATAAGCAGAGGATTGTCATATACCACATCTTCCACAGCCTTGAGCAACGTAGGAGCATCAGGATTCAAAGCAAACGAACAGAATATCGCCTCCTCACTCTCCACAGGAGGATACAACGCCACATCAAGATTCTGCGACGATATGAGCAATGCCATACGCCACAGCTCTGGCTGAGCTATAAGTTCCTTGTCAAGTTTGCGCTGCTGCATCAAAATAATCAATACGTTATACCATTGTCGTTCTGGTCTCCGAGATGAAACATCCGTTCCATAGGCATCCATTTTGCTGCAGCTGTGGCACTGGGATCAGTATCTTGAAACACCGCCATATATTCCTCCCATTCTTGCTGACGAGGAAGTGTGGCAAGACACTCCATAGCCGAATCCCAATCAAGAGACTCCGGCACTTCCACGGTCATCACCAACAAGTTTCCGGATATAAATATATCCATCTCCAGTATACCGACAGATTTAATCCCAGCCACAATTTCCGGCCACACGTTTCCGGCTGCGTGACGCAAACGGTATTCGTCAATAAGCTTTGCATCCGGACGCAAAGTAAGCGTGCGGACATAAAGCTTGGTGGGGAAATCGTGTTTCACCACAGGATATGGTGTAAGTTGGCTCATTCTGCTTTCTACATTTTTATAATGCAAAAATAATCATTCCGCCCCACCATACCAAAAATAAATATAAAAACGCCGGCGAATGTTTCACAACAGCCTCCGGCGTCCTTAAACCTTAAAAATTAAGTCCTATGAAAAAACTATACCACAAATTTAGGCATAGGCTTTGAGCCAATCAACTATTATACACATCTTTAGTTTATATTAACGATTTTTCAAAACCGTGCCATCGCCCGTCAACATATGGCGGAAATGAAAAAAAATGTTACATTTGCACATCTATGTCTAAGTTCAGCGTTAACATACTTGGATGCGGCTCAGCTGTCCCTACGGCCATGCACCAACCCTCTTGTCAAGTGGTTGACTTTCGCGACCGCCTGATGATGATAGACTGCGGCGAAGGAGCACAAACAATGATGCGTCGCATGAAGCTCAAGTTTTCAAGACTCTGCGAGGTTTTTGTGTCGCACATGCACGGCGATCACTGCTTCGGGCTTCCGGGGTTGCTCTCCACCATGGCGCTTCACGAAAAGGGCGGCCACATAACACTTCACCTACCGGCAGAAGGACTCGGAGTGATGCGTAACTACATATCATATTTTTGTCGCGACACACCTTTTGACATAGAGTACCGACCGATACCTCCATCGGGAGGGTTAATATACGAGGATCACGCCCTCAGCGTGGAAGCGTTTCCGCTCTATCACCGATTGCCATGCACCGGGTTCATATTCCGTGAAAAGCCAAAACAACCACACCTGCGCGGCGATGTGCTGGAGTTTTTCAAGGTGCCATTGAGCATGCGCGGAGCCATAAAGCAGGGAGCGGATTTTACCACAGACGATGGCGTCGTGGTGCCCAACAGCAGATTTGTGCTACCGCCAGAGCCAAGCGTGAGCTATGCCTATTGCTCTGACACAATGATGGATTCACGAGTGGCCAAGGCTGTGGAAGGTGTGGACGTGCTTTATCATGAAGCAACCTACTCCAACGACATGGCAACACAGGCACGCGAATATGGTCACAGCACGGCTTTGCAGGCCGCGAAGATAGCCAAGATGGCCGGTGTTAAGAAACTGATAATAGGACATTACTCAAAGCGCATCACCAATGTCCAGACACTTGTGGATGAAGCGAAAAAAGAATTTGACATGGTTATTCCCGCCAACGAGGGACTGAAAATAGACCTGTTATGATGGAGCAACAGATTGAGGACGAAAAATATATGCACATGGCGCTTGAAGAAGCGCACAAGGCCGCTTTGGCCGACGAAGTGCCCATAGGCGCAGTGGTGGTGGAGAACGGCAAGGTGATTGGACGCGGGCACAATCTCACCGAGGCTTTGTGCGATGTGACCGCTCATGCCGAGATGCAGGCTTTGACCGCCGCAGCCGGCACTTTGGGCGGAAAATATCTGCCCAAAGCCACTCTGTATGTCACAGTGGAACCATGCATGATGTGCGCCGGCGCTCTTGCCTGGAGCCAAATAGGACGTATCGTTTATGGAGCCCCTGACTCCAAGCGCGGTTACAGCACAATGGTCAACACTTCACCGTTTCACCCAAAAACCACTATCACGGCCGGTGTGCTCAAGGATGAATGCGCCGAACTGATGAAGCGCTTCTTTTCAGCAAAACGCCCCCTCAAACAATGACTCCAACCAAGCTGACATACCGTATGCTCCGCTTGACGAGAATAATGGTGTCGCTACTGGTGTTGTCAGTGGTCACCTCTACAGCGTCGTGGGGTGTGATGTGGTGTCCTTGGCTTTACGAATGGATCGGCCGGATTCAGTTTGTGCCGGCAGCCATAAAGTTCAGTATGGTCACATTTATTGTATGGCTGCTTGTAACATTGATTTTCGGGCGTGTGTATTGCTCGTCTGTGTGTCCTTTGGGCACGTTACAAGACATTGCGGCACGTGCCTCGCAATTTGGTCGCAACAAGCGTTCTTATCGCTTCATACCGGCCAAAACAAAATGGCGTTATGGAACACTCATAGTGATGCTGGCATGTCTTTTCTCCGGATTCTGGTTAGTGGTAGGGCTTTTGGATCCTTACGAACTATACATGAGATTCTGCACAGACACATTCGCGCCCATAAGCCGCGCCACTGTTGATGCAACCGTACTGATCGGTCTGAATCACAATCCATATATCCCCATACTCCTCACCACCTTATCGGCCACCACACTGTCTGCGTTATTATTGATAGCCGTGATGTTGATTGCGGCACGTTCGGGACGTAGCATATGTAATACAATTTGTCCGGTAGGAACCACCTTGGGAGCAATCAGCCGTTACTCCGTGTGGCAAATGGATATTGACACCGACCTTTGTACGCAATGTCGCAAATGCGAAGATGTGTGCAAGGGAGGGTGCATCAATCTCAACGACCACACAGTGGACAGTTCTCGCTGCGTGATGTGCATGAACTGTGTGAATGTATGTAATGACGATGCGATAAACTACACATGGAGACGCAAGCAACTTGCCGACCCTATGATGCAACGAATCGGCAAACAAGCAAACTCTGCTCCGGCTTTGGAGCAAACATCCAACTGTATAAAATCATCTGACAATGAAACAATATCTTGACCTGCTACAACATATAATGGATCACGGCATTGACCGTGGCGACCGCACCGGTACCGGCACCAGAAGTGTGTTTGGACACCAAATGCGTTTTGACCTCAGCAAAGGAGAATTTCCGTTGGTCACGACAAAAAAGACCCATCTCAAATCCATAATCCATGAACTGCTATGGTTTCTGAAAGGTGACACAAATGTGCATTACCTTCAGGAAAACGGCGTGAAAATATGGAACGAATGGGCAGATGCCGACGGTTCGTTAGGCCATATCTACGGATATCAATGGCGGTCTTGGCCTGACTACAACGGTGGTGCCATTGACCAAATAACAGAGGCCGTAAACACCATAAAGAACAATCCCGAATCACGACGCATAATAGTGTCGGCATGGAACGTGGCCGACATACCAAACATGAACCTGCCTCCGTGTCATGCGTTCTTCCAATTTTATGTGGCCAACGGAAAGCTGTCGTTACAGCTGTATCAGCGTTCGGCCGATTGCTTTCTCGGTGTGCCGTTCAATATTGCCTCTTATGCCTTGCTGCTGCTTATGATGGCACAGGTCACAAACTTGCAACCGGGAGATTTCGTACACACCCTCGGTGACACACATATATACCACAATCATTTTGATCAAGTAAAGGAGCAATTGCAACGCACCCCCCGCCAATTGCCCACCATGAAGCTGAATCCGGATGTGAAGTCAATTTTTGATTTCAAATACGAGGATTTCACTCTTGAAGGATACGACCCCTACCCTGCAATAAAAGCCCCGATTGCCGTATGACCCCCAACATTACCCTTATAGCCATAGTGGCCAATGACGGGGCCATTGGCCGCGGAGGAGACCAACCTTTTCATATCTCGGCTGATTTCAAGCATTTCAAAGCTCTGACTCTCGGCAAACCTATCTTAATGGGAAGGAACACTTTTGAGGCTCTTCCCTCAGGAGCGTTGCCGGGTCGTCGCAACATCGTTATAACACGCAACTCCGATTGGACAGCCCCAGGCGTGGAAACGGCTCCGTCCATAGAAAAGGCACTGGAATTATGCCGCGATACAGAGGAGGTGATGGTAATAGGCGGAGGACAGATTTACAAGGCGGCCATGCCCATGGCCACACGCCTTGAAATCACCCTTGTGGATGCCAAAGTGCCTGATGCCGACACGTTTTTCCCGGCAATAGACCCTACCATCTGGCAACTGAAAGAGCAGAGCGAACCAATGACCGACCCACGCACCATGGTAATGTTTCGTTTCTTGACCTACATACCTAAATGAAATTTGTGGATATCACAAAGAATAATTACTTTTGTGTGCCTGAAAATGGATATGCTCCGGTAGTTCAACGGATAGAATAGAAGTTTCCTAAACTTTTGATAGCAGTTCGATTCTGCTCCGGAGTACCAAAATAAACACTGATTCAGTTTATTACCAATTATTATTTTCTCCAGATTCCATCCATGAAATCCAACAGTAACGCTCCTTTAGCTTCATCTTCAAAAAAACGCTCACCACTGACATGGGTACCCTCGGTGTATTTTGCCATGGGTCTACCGTTTGTAGCGCTCAACCTTGTAGCTGTGATAATGTTCAACAACCTTGGAGTAGACAAGGCACAGATTGCATTTTGGACATCTCTGCTCACACTGCCATATACATTGAAATTTCTATGGAGCCCGCTGCTTGAGATATATTGGACTAAAAAGAATTTCGTGGTACTAACTCAGGCTATAAGCGGATTCTGCTTTGCCCTTATCGCATTTGTGCTGCCATTGCCCGGATTCTTCAACTACGCCATAGCCATAATGGGAGTGATAGCCATGAGCGGCGCCACTCATGACATAGCCACAGACGGAGTGTATCTCACCGCCCTGGACAAGAAGACACAATCGCAGTTCATTGGATGGCAGGGAGCGTTCTATAACTTGGCAAAAGTACTGGCCAACGGCGCGTTAGTAGCCTTGGCCGGCGTTCTTATGACCCATTTCAAGGAAAGCAATCCCGAGCGTGCTCCATTCTACGCATGGATGATAATCATGGGCATTATCGGTGTGATTTTGATTGCATTGGCCATATATCACAGCTTTATGCTGCCTACCGGAAGCCGCCCTGACGGAACAGCCCCGAGCGGCAAACAGGCAATGAACGAAATGGCCAAAGTGCTGGTGGATTTCTTCCGCAAGCCTTATATATGGTACTACATACTGTTTATCGTGTGCTATCGCCTGACAGAAGGTTTTGCAATGAAGATGGTGCCTATATTCCTTCAAGCCCCAATTGCCGAAGGCGGTCTTGGAATGAGCAATGAGGCCATGGGCACAATTTACGGTGTGTTCGGTACAGTGGCATTCATAATCGGCTCTATTCTCGGTGGCTACTATATAGCACACTTCGGGCTTAAAAAAGTGCTGTTCTCACTGGTGTGCATATTCAATGTGCCTTTTGTGGTATATTTCCTGTTCTCACTGTTTTTGCCCCAAAGCCTTTGGGTGATAGGAATAGGGCTCGTTGCCGAATATTTCTGCTATGGATTCGGATTTGTGGGTCTTACCTTGTTTATGATGCAACAGGTAGCACCGGGCAAGCATTCAATGGCACACTACGCATTTGCTTCAGCCATAATGAACCTCGGTGTGATGCTGCCTGGCATGGTGAGCGGCTGGATTTGCGAGCGCACCGGTTATGAAACATTCTTCATAATAGCTCTCGTGGTTGCGATTCCGGCATTCATACTTGCATGGTTCGTGCCATTCACCCACAGCGACAATCCCGATGCTGAGAAAGCCGAGGAAGCAGCCATTGCCGGAGAAGAAAGCACTGAAACATTGTGATTTTATCAACTATCAATATATCCAACAGAAAACCAATGAGCAAACTCAAAATCGCAGGCCAGCCGCTACCCAATATGCCCTGGCAGGAGCGCCCCGAGGGGTGCAAGGATGTGATGTGGCGTTACAGTGAAAACCCCATCATTCCGCGCAACGCTTTGAGCACATCCAACAGTATATTCAACTCTGCCGTTGTGCCATTCAAAAAGGGAGACTACAACTTTGCCGGAGTGTTCCGTTGTGACGACACCAACCGTCGCATGCGCATCCACGTAGGATTCTCCAAGGATGGTATCAACTGGGACATCAACGAAGAGGATTTCCGTCTTACAGGAGCCGATCCTGAAGTCGCAGAATGGGTTTACGGTTACGACCCTCGTGTGGCCAAGATTGAAGACAAATATTATGTAACATGGTGCAACGGCTACCATGGACCTACAATCGGAGCTGCATGGACCACAGATTTTGAAACATTCCACCAGCTGGAGAACGCATTCTTGCCCTACAACCGCAACGGTGTGATGTTCCCCAAGAAAATCAACGGTAACTTTGCCATGCTGTCTCGTCCCAGCGACACCGGCCATACTCCGTTTGGCGACATTTTCTATAGCGAGTCTCCCGACATGGAGTTCTGGGGTCGTCACCGTCATGTAATGGCTCCGGCTCCTTTTGAACTCAGCGCTTGGCAGTGCATGAAAATAGGTGCCGGCCCAATACCTATTGAAACATCTGAAGGTTGGTTGCTGATTTACCACGGTGTGCTGCGCTCTTGCAACGGCTATGTTTATGCTTTCGGTTCTGCCCTGCTTGACCTTGAACAGCCTTGGAAAGTAATTGCACGTAGCGGTCCATACTTGATTTCGCCTCGCGAAATTTATGAGCTGACCGGAGACGTGCCCAATGTAACATTCCCCTGCGCCGCACTTCACGATCCTGAAACCGGTCGCCTGGCAGTGTACTACGGCTGCGCCGACACCGTAACCGGCCTTGCATTCGCTTATATCCCTGAACTTGTAGAATGGACCAAAGCTAACAGCATCATTTAATCCCATTCTGAATACATAATAACTAAAGCCTTGCGTGTCAAATTTGAACTGCACGCAAGGCTTTAGTTATATAGTCTCTTCGGGAGTAAAATTATTTTTTCAAATAGCAATGCATTACTATCATATTACCATCAATGAAACTAATATATACAAAGCAGGCGCGCCGATTTGGCGCGCCTGCCGATATGTAACTTGAAAATAATTACTGGGCGGGGTCAAGCACTACCACGCGATAGTTGCCCTGGCCACGAAGTTTCTTTGCAAACGCTTTCACATCGTCAACAGTGATGGCGTTTACGGCATCAATAGACTTGGTCAATGTGTCCACTCCGTCAAATGACCATCCGGCGATGGCGCTTAGCCAAGCTCCGTTCTGTTCAAGGCTCTGAGTGTAGGACTTAACCATGAACTCTTTTACTGCATTCAGTTCTTCGGGCTGAACATCAGTGCCCATACGCTCAAACTCTTTCTCAATAAGGTCAAGAGCTTTGTCTTTCAACTCGGGCTTCATGGGGAATCCGGATGAAATTTCGGTGTTGTCGGCACCGATACGCTCCATTGAACCGCTGGCGTGGATAGAGTAAACCATACCTTCGCGTTCGCGAATGATGTCATTGAGACGCTTTGAAAGAATCTGTCCGGTAACGGATGCCAAAATGCGGTTGGTGTTAGTGAACTTTTCAGTACCGAACTGAGCAATGTAGCACCATGTCTGCGGAGTCTGCATAGCAGTGGTGTATGTGCTCACGCCTGAACCTTTGATAATGTCAAGAGCAGGATTTTCACCGGCAAATTTGCGATTGGGTTTCTGAGCGGGAAGTGAAGCGATATATTTCTCAACCATGGGACGGAGAGAATCAATGTTGACATTACCAACAAAGGTAAAAGTATAGTCGGCGGCGTTGGCAAGCTGAGAGTGAACGATTTCAAGAATCTGTTCGCGGCTGGCCTCGTTAACAATCTTGGTGTTGAGCTGACGCTGGCGAGGTGACTTAAAGAGTGTTTCCATCACCTTGGAAGAAAAAATGTACTGAGGATCGGCCTCCTGATTTGCAAGCTGACCGGCTACTGTGCTCTGTGCGGCCTTGAACTCATCAGCATCCAGGTTGAATTCAGTGAACATGGAATAGATAAGTTCACCGAGAGTGTTGAGATCCTTGGGTGTGGAGTGACCGCTCACGTTGCGCTGATAAGCACGGAACGAAGCTGTTACACTTGCTTGCTTGCCGGCGAGATATTCGTCAACATCAGTACTGTTGTAGGTACCGAAACCTGTGGCCATACGCATAGCCATGGGCATGAATATGATAGATGATGCATAGTCGTCACCATATTTGGATGTACCGTTGATAGCTGTGGCAGAGAACAAAATCTCGTCATCTTTGAACTTGGTGGGTTTTACTATCACAGTGGCACCGTTGCTGAGAGTCCAAACGGTAGCATCAAAGATATTGTTTTTCTCCTC
The DNA here is from genome assembly GCA_947178305.1 of uncultured Porphyromonadaceae bacterium. Taxonomy (GTDB): domain Bacteria; phylum Bacteroidota; class Bacteroidia; order Bacteroidales; family Muribaculaceae; genus Paramuribaculum. Next base: position 9,046 of record CAMWXV010000025.1, read on the forward strand.
TTTGACAATCTTGCCGGCAGGACGGAGATTGGCGATGAAAGGATCAGTCTTCACATTCTCTACATAAGCCTCCATATTCTCAGCATCAACAGCGGCAAATGCTTTGGCGTAATCGTCCTCGGTGGGATATTTGCCTTCAGCATTATCAGGCATCAAAGCCAACAGCACACGGTTGTCGGTGGTGATAAGCTGCGGAAGAGTCTGGTTGATCATATCAAGAATCTGAGGTACGGATGTGAGCATCTTGGCAATCTCGTATTCAGACTCAATTCCGGGGATAGGCTCGTTATTGAGGAAATGATTTACATACTCCTGCACGTAGCTGTCGCTTTCGCGCTGTTTGCGGTTATTGTAAACACGCTCCATACGTGACAGATATTCATCCTTAACACGATTGTATTCGCTCTTTGTGAAACCGAATCGCGCAGCGCGGAGAAGCTCGCGATAAGCGGCGACTACCGGAGTAACAGCGTCACCGTCCTTGCTGGAGGCACCGATTGTAAGAGCATCTTTGGTCTTGGCTAGGAAGAAGTTGTCGTAGTAAACAAACGCGCCACCAAAAGGAGCATCGGGTTTTGATGATATTTTATTGAGACGGTTATTGAGCATATCGCACATCATGCGAACCACATACTGCTGAGCGAAGTAGGGGAACGAATTTTTCATTGAATCGGGGAACGCCTCGGTTTTGAACATGAGCTGAGCCAAAGTGTTGGTCTGCTCAGGGTCGTGACCAATGGCATAAATAGTTCCTTTTGTATCGCTAACAGGAAGGTAGATACGCTCTGCGGGATTGGCGGGCATTTCTATGTCGGAGAACATTTCCTTGATTTTATTTTCAATGCGCTCCACATCTATGTCACCAACAACGATAATACCTTGTAGATCGGGACGATACCACTTTTCATAGTAATCGCGCAAAGCCTGGGGTTTGAAATTGTCCACAACTTCCATTGTGCCGATAGGATAACGATAACCGTAGCGATCGCCGGGATATATAACGGGAAGCAGATTTTCAATGATGCGACTCTGACCCACCATACGGCTACGCCACTCCTCATGTATAACCTTACGCTCAGCATCAATTTCTTCAGGCAGGAGCAGCAGGTCGTTGGCCCAATCATGAAGCACGAGCAGACAGCTGTCCTGCACACCTTCACGAGCCACAGGCACATTGCTGATGTTATAGACTGTTTGGTCAACAGCTGTGTATGCGTTAAGATTCTGACCAAACTTCACACCTACTGACTCCAAATATTTGATAACCGAATTGCCGGGAAAATGTGTGGTACCGTTAAAGCACATGTGCTCAAGGAAATGAGCCAAACCGCGCTGATTGTCCTCTTCATTGATAGATCCTACTTTTTGAGCAATATAGAAGTCAGCTTGCCCTTTAGGATAATCATTGTGACGAATGTAATAGGTGAGTCCATTTGGCAGTTTGCCAATTTTCACTTCCGGATCCACTCCAATAGCGGGCATCTGAGCCTGCGCCAAAGCTGGAATGAGCATCATGCCAAGCATAAAAAGCGAGGCTATGGCTCGGAACATTTTTTTCATATTGTTAATAGTTAGTTAAGTATAAATTCAAATTATAACCAGACACAAAGGTATGCTTTCATTTCAATTAGACGCAAAGATAACCAAATAATTTCACCTTAGGGTGGATTTTTTTGTCATTCTTGAAATTTGATGCATCTGCCACGCTATAATTGAGGCAGTTATAAGCGTTGCCAATAAATCGCTACTTGGAAAACATATCCATATGCCATTCAACCCTAAATATGGAGGCAGGAACAACAGCAATGGAATCAGAAATATCACCTGACGACTAAGGCTCAATACAATGGACAGAGTGGCCTTGCCTATTGACTGCATGAAATTAGTGGACACAATCTGAAATCCCACCACCCAAAATGCCATAATGGCTATTTTTATAGCGTTGGCGGTCACATCAATGAGTCTTGCATCGGACGAGAATGCCCGCGCGATATATTCAGGCCATAACAATGCCACAAGAGCTCCGACAGAGCATATCACCGAGGCACAAATACAAGTGAGCCAATAAGCTCTCTTAAGACGATGCATCAACCCTGCACCATAGTTATATCCAACAATAGGCTGCATACCTTGACACAGACCCACTATAACCATTACCAACAACGAGGTGTATGTGGTCAGTATGCCGGCTGCAGCTATAGCCTCGGTGGCCAAATCACCTGCATAAAGAAGCAGTGAGTTGTTGATTATGGCGTTAATCACAGAAGCTGCAAAATTGACAAGCGATGGAGCAGCACCAATAGCTATTATACCGCCCACGATATGGCGCTGCAAGCGAAATGTGCCACGGGTGAAATGAAGCACACTTCCCGCCCTCATGAAATGAGCAATGACAAACACGGCAGAAATAAACATGGCTATGTCAGTTGCAATAGCAGCCCCTTTGATGCCCCACCCGAAAACGAATATGAACAATGGATCCAGAATCAGATTGGCTCCAGCTCCTATGAACATTGTGACCATGGCTTTCAAAGGGTATCCCGAAGCTCTCATTATATTGTTGAAACTAAAGGATATATTCATAATAAACATACCCGGAAGAATAAACATCATATAATCACGGGCATACGGAAGCGTTATGTCGTTGGCGCCAAAAGCTATCAATATATCATCAAGAAACAATGTGAAACATGATATATACACTGCAGCGATAAGCACTATCAACGTAAGAGAATTACCCAAAACCATCAATGCTCCTTTATGATTTGAGGCTCCAAGCATTATTGAAACCCTTGCAGACGCCCCGGCTCCTATCAACACGCCAAGTGCCGCAGAAAGATTGGTTACCGGAAAGGTTATGGTAAGTCCGGCTATGGCTTCAGGACCAACACCCTGCCCGATAAATATACGGTCAATAACATTATACAACGACATAACCAACATGCCCACTACCGCAGGAATACTGTAATGCCATAGAAGTTTGCCGATACTTCCGGATGCAAGCTCACTGAGTCGCTGAGCATCCTGATTGTGCGCTATCGTTGCCATAAAACAGATATATGAATAAAGTTTTTATTGATCTGCGGAAACCGATATCTCAACCGGTGTTATGCATACATCATAAGGTGTGCCATGCAAACGCGATGGCTTGTCGGTAAGATGATAATAGAGTGTGAACTGCTTGTCCCAGGAAGAAAATGTGAGCCGCCGAGTGGAGCGGGCGGGAAGATTGCATCGAAGAATGCGCTCGGTTTGATGTATGGTGTCGCCTTGCGATATATACTGCAAACGCAGCCGCAGTGCCGTTACCGTGCTGTCGGTATGATTGGTCACAAAAACCGTTTCGTAGCGAGACCGCAACGGCTTATCGTATTTGCCAACAGAGATCATGCCGACTCCAACCGGAATCATACCGGATACTGCGATAGAGGTTTCCGGAGCCTTAAGACTGCGCCTAGTGGTGCGCCTGCTCCAAAGATCAACCCCGAAACACAAAACCATCAGTAATATGACAATGAATCTGCGGCTCATAAGTATCTTGGAAACCTTGGTTTGACCGGTTCCGGAAAAATTCTGACGCATCCGTCAACATCGGGACGAGGAGCATTGCGTCTGACCACACGGCGATAAAGATACGGAATAAGATTCCACACATTAATCTGCAAACCCGGCTTGTCTTGAATGAGCACCAAGTGGTCAATCATGCCTGAATCAGTGGATTTTTCCTCCACCTGCATCATAAATCCACGTGGATTACAAAGTTTGTTTCCCGTCATTGATGTGTAAATACGGGCATTGTACACATTAGGCTTGGCGCTGGGACGGATAACACCTATCACACTGCCGCTTCGCGCAGCCCTGTAAGGGGACTCTATCAACACCATACGATAGGTGACACCTTCAATCGCTGACCGAGGTTGCGCTGAACAATCTCGTTCAATGGCTATACAAGCTCCATCGGCTGTTAGTTGCCATACACCCTCCACCGGATGCAGGGCCTGATGCTTCATACGAGCACAAACTAGCTCAAATGTGTAACAAGTGTCAATCTCAGCAACAAGGGGTAGCATAGGGGCATGATTGCGCGCCAAGGCCGATAGCGTCCATGTGACCACAACAACCGCAGCCCACCCCCTCAATATCATATGGATGAGAACTTATAATTGAATCCGAGCGAGAAAATTTCTTTGAACTGGAATTTCTTCCATCCCGGATCATCACACGGCGGTGTGTTGGAATCGTAACGTAAATGGCAATAAATTTGTGTTGAGAGGAATCGGGTTACATCAAAAGCCAAAGTATGCTCCCAGTCGCCTTGAATATATTCGTAATCAGTAAAGGTGAACAATCTTGTGCTATAGCGGATGTTATACGCAATCTTCCAATTGAATGTCACTTCCACATTGCTACCGACCTCGTTTATTGACCGATGTCCATTATCAATGTTCATGCTTGCAGGATCAAGCCGTTTGTTGGTACATGTGCGCAAGTTCCAAGACACTGGAGATATTGAGGCGTTAAATGCAACAGTCTTTTTAAGGTTCTCAAAGTTATATGTCATACCGACACCGACATTCAATTCGCCAGGTGAAAGGAACGCTGCACGCAATTCACGTGAATTGCTGGGATAGCTATTAAACAACTGTGTCTTGAACGAGAGATTGGATGAATAATACCATCGTTTGTGTGCTTTCAAACCAAATTTGGCATTGGCCTGAAACAAGTCCTCACTGATATTATATGAGCGCACAGTGTCGTCAGGAGCACTGTTCATACCAAGTTTGTACTGAACAGTAGCTTCAAACATAAGCTTGGGGTGAAGTTTCTGATTAAGCTTCACATTATATATGGCTTGCGCTATCATATTGAGATTGCGCGTACCACCCTGATACCAGTTGGGAGAAATATAGGCTTGAGAGAACTGCAATGATGCCGTGAAATCGCTAATCCAATGTTTAGGAGCGATATTCAGATTCAATCCGTCAGGATTCTTTTCGGTTTTCATTGGTTCCTCTTCAAGAACAATCATAGTAGAAACAGGGTCAACAAAAGCACGGAAATTTTTTGGAGGCACGGGAAGAGTGCGAATATTGAACGCCACAAGCTCAGGATAGGCCACCATATAGTGCTGTTTGGTATGACGCATCATATTGCTATGCCATTGAGCATCATCAATCCATGTGTAGACAGTGGCGAAGTTTTCATCACGCTCCACAGGACGCAAACTCAAAGTATCAAGATATGCCACGGAACTAAACACCGGAGGCGCAAAATAACCCTTTGGGAGCGGAGCGCGCATATGAGATGCCACAGTCAAGAGTGAATCAAAGTCTGCACGGTCAATAAGTAGAGTTCCAACAGCATCACGATTAGAAACAGCACCATTGGACGTTAACATCAAGGTCGGCGCAATAACCTTGGACGAATCATTCTCATGACCAACAATACTATCCGGCATTGTCTGAGCCGAAACACGCGATGCCGACATCACAACCAATACGGCAAAAACCAACAATTGCACAATACGCATAACTATCAGGTGTTTGAGTGGTGTGTAACAAAAACAGTTCGGCCTATGCCGAACTGTTTGCAAAGATAGTTATAATGCACGGAATACACAAACACAACCAGACTTTTTCGTCTGATTGTGCCTGCATATCAATATTTTAAAACTAATCGTTATCTTCATCCAACGCCATATAGTGCTCGCGGGGATGATCACATGCCGGGCAAGCCAATGGCGGCTCAATGCCCACATAAACAAATCCGCACACAAGGCATTGCCAACGAATCGGTTTGTCACGTTTCCATACAGTCCCGTTCTTAACCTGCTCGTAAAACTTACGGAAACGGCGTTCATGGCGTTCCTCCACTTTGGCTATGGAACGAAAACTTTCGGCTATTTCAGGAAATCCCTCTTCGTCTGCCACCTTAGCAGCTTCTGTGTATTGTACCACACCTTCATTCTGCTCCTCATCGGCAGCTGTGGCAAGGTTTTCAAGTGTGGAACCAATCACTCCGGCATCCACATTGAGACTTACATCAACTTTGCCTCCCTCAAGATATTTAAAGAAAGTTTTACCGTGATGAAGTTCATTGGCAGCAGTTTCTGCAAAAGCACGAGCAATAGGGAAATAAGATTCTTTGGTAGCCTGTTTGGAGTAATAAGTGTAACGCGAATATGCAGCAGATTCACTGATATAAGCCTTCACAAGATTGGCCTCAGTACGTGTGCCACGAATGGATTTCTTTTTAGCAGCCATAGTTGTAATGTCTAAATTAAGAGTGTTTTGTTGATATGTACAATATTAACACCCAAACAACACGAAAGTTTCATATAACAATAATTTTTATTGACAGAGAGTGATAA
>CAMWXV010000026.1 GCA_947178305.1 uncultured Porphyromonadaceae bacterium
TAAAAATGGAATGGATGCACCGGATTCAAGCGTGCCGAAAGATATTTCACACGAAGTGGCACCTGATGCGTCCTTGACAAACTGTTTGCCGGTAAACGAGTCAAAAGCTCCGATACTTACATGGTTGTAATTTTCTCCTTGATTCAATAAAATAATTTCGTTCATAACAGTGTGTAGTTTAAATTTATTAGTAACTTTGCATAATATAGCCGCTATATTTTTGATAGCGCAAAATTACAATCAAATCCTCTACTATACAAGAACTTACATCAAAGTAACACAGTTACCACAAAGTAATTAATATTGAATATGAACTGTTTGCCAATAGAAGAAAATTTAAAAAAATATACCTGCATAGCCAATTGTCCGATAAGAAACGTGATTTCGCGATTCTCCGGCAAATGGTCGTTGCTGATTCTATATATTCTTTCAGAAAACAGCAGCACCAGATTCAATGCTATTGGTCGCGCAATACCGGATATATCACCAAAAGTGCTGTCTGCAACACTTAAAACATTGGAAACTGACCGACTTATCACACGAAAACTGTATGCAGAGATACCGCCACGGGTGGAATACTCGTTAACAGAAAAAGGCAGAAGCCTTATGCCTATACTTCATTCACTGATGGAATGGGCCACCAAACATACCTAAAATAAAAATGCCCGGAGTCTGTTTACTCCAGGCACCTTAAAGATATAGGATATGCTTAGTTGAGTTTAGCCAAAGCCTCGGCTATGCGACGCATAGCCTCACGGATGTTGTCATCGGATGTGGCATAGCTCAAACGGATGTAACCGGGCAATCCGAATGCTTCTCCGTCAACTGTGGCCACGTGAGCCTCGGCAAGCAGATAAAGCGCCAAGTCTGAGGCATCGTTTATCACATGGCTGCCATAGCTTTTGCCAAAGAAAGATGATACTTCCGGAAAGAGATAGAATGCTCCTTGAGGTTTGTTGACTTTCAATCCTGGTATTTTTGACGCAAGATCCACAACAAGGTTACGACGGCGCTCAAAAGCCTGACGCATCTCTTCAACGCATTCCTGAGAACCGGAATATGCGGCCTCGGCGGCTTTCTGTGCTATGGACGAAGAGCCACTTGTGTACTGACTCTGAAGCTTGGTCACAGCCTTGGCAAGCTCCAGCGGAGCACAACAGAAACCTATACGCCAACCTGTCATGGCATATGCCTTGGACACACCATTGATTATAACGACACGTCCATCCAATTCCGGAAATGTGGCCATGGATGTATAGCTTCCGGTGAAATTGATATGGCGATAGATTTCATCACTTAGCACAAGTATCTGCGGATAATCTTTTAAAACATCAACAAGCGCTTGTAACTCAGAACGAGAGTATACGCTACCAGTGGGATTGGACGGCGAGCAAAGCATCACCATGCGTGTGCGAGGAGTTATAGCGTCGCGCAACTGCTGTGGGGTGATTTTGAAATCCTGCTCAATGCTTGCGGGCACTTCCACGGTCACACCCTCGGCAAGTTTCACCATCTCCACATAGCTCACCCATGCCGGAGTGGGTATTATCACCTCATCACCGGGATTTACGGCACACAATATAACATTACACAATGCCTGTTTGGCACCACCAGACACCACAATTTGCTCAGGTGCCACTTCCACACCTTCGGTGAGTCGGATATTATCGGCTATGGCCTTACGCAACGACATGTAGCCGGGCACCGGAGTATAGAACGAGAAGTTATCGTCAACAGCTTTCTTGGCGGCTGCCTTGATGTGGTCAGGAGTGTTGAAATCGGGTTCGCCAACAGAGAGGTTTATCACATCCACGCCGGCGGCACGAAGTTCGGCACTTTTTTGCGACATGGCAAGAGTTTTGGAAGGCGAGAGAGCCTTAATGCGGTCTGAGAGATTGATGGATTGCATTATTTATGTCCTGTTAAAATGGTTTTAATATCGTTGAGTTTGTTAAGAGCGGCCATCGGAGTGAGATTGTTGATGTCAGTGTGAAGTATCTCGTCACGAATCTGCGACAACACCGGATCGTCAAGCTGGAAGAACGACAGCTGCACGCCACCGCTTCCCTCGCCTATAGAAGCGAGTTTGGGAGCCTCTCCTGAAGCCGCTTGCTGAGAGTTTATGGTTTCAAGATGTTTTAACACCTGCGAAGCCCTGTCAAGTATCACCCTTGGCATACCTGCAAGTTTGGCCACATGGATACCGAACGAATGTTCGCAACCACCTTTGACCAACTTACGCAGAAACACTACCTTGCCATCTATCTCCTTAACGGCCACATTATGGTTGGCAATACGTTTGTAAGTGCTTGCCATTTCGTTAAGTTCATGATAGTGAGTAGCGAATAGTGTTTTGGGATGCATAGTGCCGTGTTCGTGGATATACTCCACTATGGCCCAGGCTATGGATATACCATCGTAGGTGGATGTGCCGCGCCCCAATTCGTCAAAGAGTATCAGTGAGCGCTGGCTCATATTGTTGAGAATGGAGGCGGCCTCGTTCATCTCCACCATGAATGTGGACTCGCCGAGCGATATATTGTCGCTGGCACCCACACGAGTGAATATTTTGTCCACGACTCCGATATGTGCGCTTTCGGCCGGCACGAAGCTACCTATCTGTGCCAACAGCACTATGAGTGCGGTCTGGCGCAGCAAAGCTGATTTACCCGACATATTGGGACCGGTAATCATCATTATCTGCGTAGAATCATTGTCAAGACTCACGCTATTGGTGATATACGGCTCGCCTGCCGGTAGCTGTCGCTCAATCACGGGATGTCGCCCTTCGGTTATATCCAAAACAAGGGAGTCATCAACTATCGGACGATTGTATCTGTTCTCAAACGCCACTCGCGTAAGGGCTGAGAGGCAGTCAAGACGCGCAATAAGATTTGCATTGAGCTGAATGGCATGTATATATTCGGCCACAGCCGCCACGAGGTTGTTGTAAAGTCGAGTTTCAATAATCGCAATTTTTTCCTGCGCACCAAGTATCTTTTCTTCGTACTCCTTGAGCTCGGGAGTGATGTAGCGTTCGGCATTGACCAATGTCTGCTTTCTTATCCAGCACTCGGGCACCTTGGACTTATGCGTGTTGGTTACCTCTATATAGTACCCGAACACGTTGTTATAACCTATCTTAAGGCTGGATATACCGGTTGCCTCACTTTCGCGAGCCTGTAATTTCATAAGGTAATCCTTGCCGGTATATGCAATGTCCCTGAGCTCGTCAAGTTCAGCGTCAACGCCGCTTCTTATCACCGGCCCACGATTGAGAGCAGACGGAGCATCGGGCTCCAATTCACGCTCTATACGTTCACGAATGCCTATGCACGGTGCCAACTGCTCGCCTATGGCCACGATAGGCTGTTCACCACTCTGCATACACAGATTCTTGATGGGCTCCACTGCGGCCAGCGCGCCACGCAGGGTGACAAGCTCGCGCGGAGTGACACGGCCAACGGCCACCTTGCCTATCAGGCGCTCAAGGTCGCCAATCTGCTCAAGCAGGGTTTTGAGTTCGCTGCGACTGTCGGGATGACGAAAAAAATGCTCCACCACATTAAGACGGGCATTGATAGCAGCCACATCTTTGAGCGGGAACAACATCCATCGGCGCAACATACGGGCGCCCATAGGGGTGACGGTGCGGTCTATCACATCCAGCAAGCTGCGTCCTTCGTCGCTCATGGATTCCACAAGCTCAAGATTACGCACCGTGAAACGGTCAAGCCTCACATAGCGTTGTTCCTCAATACGGCTGATTGACGCAATATGCGATATATGTGTATGTTGTGTTATGTCAAGGTAATGCAATATAGCTCCTGCGGCGACTATCGCCCCGGGCATATTATGCACACCAAAACCTTTGAGAGAGTTGGTTTGAAACTGCTTAAGCAGCCTGTCCATAGCTGACTCGGATGTAAATACCCAGTCATCAAGTTCAAAAATAAGATAACGGTTGGTCAGCTCGCTTTCAAAATCACGTTTCTTGCCTCGCTCCACCAAAAGCTCCTTGGGCGCAAAGTTGGCAAGCAATTTGTCCAAATAATCCATTCCACCCTCCGCAGCAAGGAACTCACCGGTGGATATATCAAGAAACGCCACACCGGCCTTGCCCCTACCCACGGAATGAATGGCGGCAAGAAAATTGTTTTCCTTGTGCTGGAGTATATTGTCATTGATTGACACTCCCGGAGTGACAAGTTCGGTTATGCCGCGCTTCACGAGCTTGTTTTTCACCGTTTTGGGGTCTTCAAGCTGCTCACAAATGGCCACACGCTTGCCCGCTCTTACAAGTTTGGGCAGATAGGTGTCAAGAGCATGGTGCGGAAAACCGGCCAGCTCCACACTTGATGCCGTGCCATTGGCTCGGCGAGTAAGGGTGATACCCAAAATTTCCGATGCCGATATGGCATCATCGGAAAATGTTTCGTAAAAATCGCCCACCCTAAAAAGCAATATGGCATCGGGATGCTTACCTTTCATCTCGATATACTGCTTCATCAAAGGAGTTTCAGCTATTTTCTTGGCCATGGCTTGTTAAATTTCCGACTTCAAAGTTAAACAAAATCCTGCAAATTTAGCTCATCATAGCCTCATGACCGGTAAATTATTCATCAAAACCGGAATTGTTGCCTATTCCAATCCCTCTAAATTTTATACACAACCTATCATAAAATAAAGTAAATTCCTTATCTTATGTATTATATTGATAGGTTGACTTAATTTGAGGTAAGCAACTCAATCAACTTACGCCATTCCTTGCCAACTATATCCATGACATACCCATGCGAAGCCTGATATACTTGTTGAGATATATTATTGCAGCCATATATACCGGATACAATGTGGTTTAAAACCTTGATATACTCATTCTTCTTATCCATTGCAATCAAGGTTCCTCCAGAATTTTCAACTATAGATCTAACACCATCGGAAATATTAAAGGCCACCGGAATCACACCATAGCGCATAGCTTCAATCAAACTCATCGGAAGACCTTCAAATTTTGATGTAAGAGCAATGAACTTGGCTTTTATATAGTAATCCTCAGGAGTTTTTGTAAATGGACGAAACTCCACATTATCAATATTCAAACTAATAACAAGTTTTTTCAAATCCGGCAAACTTTCACCTTCGCCGACTATAACAAGAGTCCAGTCATTTTTAGACTTTACCTTGCTCCACATTTTAAGCAACAAATCAATTCGCTTTTCGGGACAGACCCTACCGACAAAAAGGATTTCATTGCGTTTGCTTTCCCATTCAACAGGTGCTATTTTCGTATATTTTTCAGGCAACGGATTTGGGATTGCCATTACTTTATGTTCACCACTGTCAAGCTTATAATATTCACAGAACGGAGCTATGTATTCGTTGCACAATAACACCACTCTTGTGCTCTCTTTAAATATACGATGATAACCGTCTTTAAACAAATCTAAAAGTTGATTGTACGGTTTACACCTATTAAAGAGCATCTTGATACGCCATCTTCTCTTTGCTCTTTGTGATGCTGATTTCACAAACGGCATACCCCAAAACAAATGCTTTTCATATCCCGGCATTCCATGTAAACATGACACTACAGGAACTGCCTTGTTACGATCGGAATTGAATATTATATCCGACATGTGCAAAAACATACCTTGATTAACAATCAAAGATATGTTCAGCTCATTAACGAGCCTATTAAAATACTCCTTGTTAATATCTGCATCTTCTCCAGGAAATACAAATGCTTCTGTAACACCCAGCGGTGCTGAAACGTCCTCCACCTTCGTCAAGGATAAAGTATATACTTTATAATGATTATGCAAATAATCAGCCAACGAATTCGTGACAGATTCAATACCTCCTATTCCAGGGTATATGTTCAGAACAAACAAGATGCTTTTCATAACTCTGTTGCATTAACTGCTCTTACGAACCAAATGTCTGTAATAACTACCCCAAAAGAATCTGATTCTAAACAAACGTAACCAAATACCTATGCCAACCTGAGATATTGAAGGGTGCGCACCATCAAGTAGGCAGCAGCGCAACCTCATGACATTTTCATACTCTTCTTGTGCTCCTCCATGATAATAAACGTAACTTTTTAGCACATATATGGCATCTTTTATAGTGCGTTTCAACAGCTTCTTTCTCTGCTTAAATGAGAACTGTGCAAAGTTTTGCGCAAACTTAAATCTACCCAGCTCTGCCCTGAGCAAATCCATCTTATGCTCTATCTTGCAACCTGATTGAGTAGTACTGCCCTGACGCAGGCAATAATAATAATAAGGTGCATTGACATGAGCCACCATAGCGCATTGTGATATCCATTTATAAATAATAGCATGGTCTTCATAAAACTGCCCCTCAGGAAAACCTCTATCGGCAAAAAATGATGTCTTGAACAACCTCACGCAAGGAGATGATGTAGCCTGTCCCATTATTATTTTATAAGACTCGTAAGCCCCATTATATACATCAACATCGCCGGTAGATGCAGAATCTGTCTTATGCACACCATCATTATAAACCATTTCAAAATCGCAATACGATGTAGTAGCTCCGGTTGAAACAATAGCTCCAACTAGTGACTCAAACATCTCCGATGCCACATAATCATCCCCATCTACGAACCCCACATACATTCCCGTAGCATAACCAAGCCCGAAGTTTCGAGCTTCAGAGGGTCCTGTTTTTTCACTTACAACCACTCGTACATTATCATACTCCAATGCCATTTGTTGACATACAGCAAGTGAATCATCACTACTGCCATTCTCAACAAGTATTACCTCTATCTTATCACCTATAGATTGATCAACTATAGATTTCACACAACGAGATATGTATGGTGCCACATTGTGTATCGGCACTATAACTGATATTAAAGGAGCATTGTTCATAACTTCAAACTCAAAGACGGTCATTTTCCTCAGTAAGCAAAAACGGACAAATATGCCAGAAGAATTTGTTTATACGCTGAAACTTATAATCTCTCATCGTAGAACCAAGCCGCTCATTCATTGATTGAAATATTTCAGTCTTCAATTCCTGAGAATAATCCCAACGAAGAATCTGCTTTATAAAAAGCCCATGCCTCATAGCTTTTCGATATGCACCCACGTTGAAGTTTCGTTCAATATACTGCATCACCTTAACATCCTCTTTCTTAACATTGCCATTACGCATACCTTGAAGAGTGGTATTGTTATTGTGCATTCTATATATATTCAACTTTTTATATACTTCAATTATTCTGTTTCCGGCAATCATCATTGTCCAAAACAACCAGTCTCCAGCATTGCGCATCTGACCGCAAAGTTCAAATTTATCAGCTGTAGCAAATTCCCGTCTGAACACAGTGCCACTTGCATTATACACATACGAACGCCAAAACATATTATGAACCACGTATTTATCACCATCAAGCACTCTATATCCTTTAGAAGATTTCTGTTTGCGTCCCCATCGGTCAAGATTACAATCAGTGTATTCTCCGTTATCATCAATCACATTGCAACCCATGAAGGCCACAGACGCATCAGCATAACGCTCCAAAAGCTCAACACCTGTGCTCAAAAAATCTGGCAAAGCGCTATCGTCGGCCTCCGCAATCCATACATATTTGCCTTTCGCCATACCTACACCTTTGCACCACTGCTTAAAAGGGGATCCTGAGTTTGTTTGATTGTAAACAATAGCCGACACCTTGGGATGATTCCTATATTGCTCAATGACTTCTTGAGAATTATCAGTTGAACAATCATCAAGCAATATAATCTCATAATCCTGAAACGACTGCTTGAATATTGAATCCATTCGTTCCGGCAAAAAACGAGCGTAATTGTAGTTCGGTACAATAATTGAAACTAAAGGCATGATTTTATGTGTTGTTTCCACAAAAATAGATATTTGTCACGACATTTACATCAACGCAAGTGAAATTTCCAAAAAACATAATCAACAATCTCTATTGAAACAGCCAATTCGCTCTTTGACTATACAAAGACAGTTCTGTATAACAAACCCGGTGCGCCTGTTGGTGGCACACCGGGTTTTATTCATTCCAACCGGCAGTGGTTAGTCTTCAAGAGTGCAGATGGAAACGCGGTTCCAATCGTTTTCTATGAACATTTCTCCAATGCCTTCGCCTTCGGCTGTGATGCGATCGGAACTGATATTGTATTTATCAACAAGCATAGTTTTAACTGATTCTGCACGAGCAGCGGCAAGCTTCTTGTTGAATTCAATATTTCCATCGGGTGACGCATAACCCTTGATCACAACTTTGGACTTGGGATTGTGCTTAAGATATTCAGCCACCATTTCCACGTTGGGCTGCTGGTCGGCTGTAATCTTGGAGCTGCCAACACGATAGAAAATGTAGCGAACAGATGTAAGAGAATTGTTGACTTCCTTGATCACCTCGGGCTTGCGATTCTGACATGCCGCAAGCTCCTGACCAAGATTCTGAGCACGAGCCACAGCGGCTTCGCCAACAGCAGCGGAGTTGCCAATCTGAGCGCGGAGAGCATTCACCTGGTCGTTGAGCGCAGCAATCTGAGCAGGATCGGCAGGTGTCACGCACTGGAATCCGGGGCCAAAATTGTAACTTACAGAAGCGGCGATATTGAATGTGGCACGAGCTGCATCATAAGCAGCAGTGGTGTACTCCACATCCAAGGGCTGGTTCTTGGTTCCGGTCATGTTCCATGCAACATAAGGTTTGAGTGCAACTGTGAGATTGGGGTTCACATTGAAGTTGAGATTCAAACCGACTTTGGTCACGAAATAGTTTTCATCCTTGGCTGTATAGCTAAACGGCATCCAAGTGGTACTGCTGTAAAAATCATGTCCCCATCCTGCTCCGGCCACAACTTCCATATCAAAGAATCGGCCATCGCATTTCACTCCGCCAAACAGATTGAACAAGTTAACGGCTCCGTACATACCTATATAGGCGCGGTCAATGGCGGTGCTGCTACGACCATTGGAATAAAACACCATGTCTCCGGCTGTGGAAACCATGGGATTGTTCCAAGAAGATGTATTCACCATGAGCATACCTTCGGCTCCGAGTGCAAATGCGGGAGAAATCTGCTTTTGAATATGCAAACCGAACATACCACGCATGGATCCGAAGAAAGGATACCCCGTAAGAGGGGTGGTGGCACCACCGTCAACACCCACAGACCAGTTGGAACCAAACGAAGGAGCCTCCAAAACCTGCTGTGCTTGAGCAGATGCCATACCGAACAGCGCTGTAGCAATAATAATCGACTTTTTCATCTTGAAATCTTTTAGTTATGAGTTATGATTGCAAAAATAATTCTTTTTATTAATTTTATATTCATATTGTTAATATTATTACAATCAAACTGCGATTTCGTTCAAAAATATATGCATTTTTTACAAAACAAATGCGCCGATGCTTAAAAGCATCGGCGCATATAAATAAGTCTGACAAGCTTAATTATCAGAAATTACTTTGAATATCAGCTTCTTCTTCCGCTACTGATGGTTTGATATTTGGTTCTTCAAGTCCATAATGTTTTTTTGCATCAAGCACCTTGAGATACAGAGCCATAATCAGAGCCAACACACCAAGTGAAGCAAACAGAAGCATCGGCCAAGTGTAATCATAATCCATAGGATCTGTAACGCCCTGATTAGTGGCTGTCAGCACTTTGCCTATAAGAATCGGGAACAGAGCCAAACCGATATTCTGAATCCAGAATATCAATGAATAGGCCGAACCGAGAAAGCGTGCATCCATAATCTTGGGCACAGAGGGCCAAAGAGCCGCGGGAACGAGCGAGAAACTCACTCCAAGTACCACTATGGCGGAGAATGCAAGAGTCATGGACGGTGCCACAGGCAGAATCAGCGCAAATGTGAGATGACACACTATCATGAGTACAGCACCGGCTATGAGCATCGATGCTCCTTTACCTACTCGGTCAAGGAAGTAGCCCAAGAAAGGTGTCAGAACCATAGCTCCCATGGGGAACCAACGGAATATATCACTCGCCGTTGTAGCATCAATATGCAATGTGCATTGGAGCATATTGGCGGCATAGCGCTGGAATGGGAATATAGCGGAGTAATAAAGCACACAAAGCAAGGCCACAATCCAAAACAGACGGCTGCGGAATATGATACCAACATCGCTCAGCTTGAACTCCTCTTCAGCCTGTTCATTGCCTGCGGCACGGTTTTGAGCAAGTTCACGGTCAAGTCGTGTATCAAACACACAAAACACCAAATAGTTCAGCAATCCGATAACCAGCAGAGCGGAGCAAAAGCCCACAGGCACCACCACATTAGGATCCATCATGCCAAACCATCCGCTTGTGGACAAACGGGGTGACATTGAAAATATCGCAAAAACGCCAAGACGGGCAATGGCCATTTCCAGACCCATAGCCAAGGCCATTTCTTTACCCTCAAACCATTTGGCTATGGCTTTGCTCACCGTGATACCGGCCATTTCACAACCACAACCGAATATCATGAACCCGAATGCGGCGAGTTTAGCCGAACCGGGCATAGCAGTCCACCATGAACCGAGCCACTGCTCCAGCCCTGTGCCAACAAACCATGAGCTCACAGCATAGAATTTTATGCAGGCACCGACCACCATAAGGCTCGCGCTAAGTGTTCCGGTAAAACGCACACCCATCTTGTCAAGGATTATACCGGCCACAATCAAAAAGCCAAACACATTTAATATATACTCGGCACCGGCATAGTAACCGAATGCATCAGGGCTCCACCCTCTGGTGGTTTCCACAAGCGCCTGTAAAGGCGACATCACATCAACAAACATATATGCGAAGAACATCATGGAGGCAATCAGAAACAATGCCAGCCAACGTGCCCACGCCTTGTCGTTGAGCGCAACTTGAAGTTGTTTAGTCATAATTAAGATTTTGTTGTTTCAATGGTTAATTCGGGTACAAATTTAATGAAAATAGCGCGGAGATGAATATAATTTTGTACTTTCGTGCGCATAAAACGTAAATTTTCTTACAAAATATGTCTCCACACACACCTTTTACACTTGACCGCGTGGTGCGAATGGTTATTGCCATATGCCTGTTTCTCGGGATTTTATGGCTCATCAATACACTCAAAGCCGTGTTACTGCCTTTCTGCGTGGCTTGTCTGCTGGCCTATATGTGCGAACCGTTTGTGCAATACAACCGTAGACTACTGCACCTCAAAGGTCGCACCGTGGCCATATTCGTAACCCTTTTCGAGCTTATCTTTTTCGTGGCTGTTCTATGTTATTTCCTTGTGCCTATGGTAATAACCGAAATGGAACAAGTAGGAACCGTGCTCCACAGATATGCCACAGAGGAACTGAATATCAGCGTTCTGCCACAAGACATACAGCAATTCGTGCGCCGCAACATAGACCTACGTGCTGTATCAAATCTGCTGAGCAAACAAGAATGGCTCTCTATAATAGAAGAATCGCTCTCTACCACGTGGTCCATCATCTCGGGCAGCATATCGCTGCTGCTTGGTGTCATAAGCTGGTTTATCGTGATACTGTATGTGGTGTTTATAATGATTGACTACGACAAGCTCTCCACCGGCTTCAAAAATATGGTGCCCCCCAAATACCGCCATATCAGCAACAAGATAGGACGCGACATAAAGCACAGCATGAACCATTATTTCCGCGGACAGGCTTTGGTGTCGTTCATTGTAGGAATACTGTTCTGTATAGGCTTTCTAATCATAGGTCTGCCCATGGCGATAGTGTTGGGACTGTTCATAGGACTGCTCAATATGGTTCCGTATCTTCAGCTGATTTCCATATTACCGGCCGCCATATTATGCCTTGTGTACACGGCTTCCGGACAAGGTGACTTCTGGAGCATAGCCGCTGGCACCACTGCCGTGTACTGCATAGTGCAGGTGATTCAGGATTTTATACTGACACCCAAAATCATGGGCAAGGCCATGGGACTAAACCCGGCTATCATACTTCTGTCGCTCTCGGTTTGGGGCACATTGCTGGGTTTGATAGGTATGATAATAGCACTCCCGCTAACCACACTGCTGTTGTCGTACTACAACAACTATATCATACACCCCAACGAGCGCAAATAACGTATCAATCCACCATTGCACAATTCCATCCATGTTCACGCAGAATATGGACGGCTCGCGTGGCATCACATTCAAAAACCCACAGGCTCACACCTCCCATTGATGAAAAATCAAGTGGCAATATAGTGCTCATCAACTGATTGCTCATAGTTGATTCCACACCGTTGTCTGCCAGCACATCGTGTGCTATATGTGCGTCAATATCGTTTTCAAACACGTATATACGAATCAAACCGTTTTTACTGTTGCCTTTATACATATCAAGAGAGATTAATGAATGTTGCGTTTGTTCAGCTCAGCCTGATATTTCCGTGCATTGGCCATATGTGTGGCATAATCTTTGGCAAAATCATGGTATCCGGAAAAATCACTTTTGGCACACATATATAAATAATCGTGTTCCGGAGCATTGAGCACATCATCAATGGCAGACTTTGAAGCCACACGTATCGGACCGGGCGGAAGTCCGGACACCATATATGTGTTGTAGGGCGATTCTGTTTTAAGCACGGCACCGGCTATGCGGCGCAAATCAAACCTGCCGGCCGCGAATTTCACAGTAGGATCGGCTTGCAGTTTCATGCCGCGCTTCACACGGTTGAGATACAGCCGCGCCACCTTGCCACGCTCATCGGATTTTGCGGTCTCCTCCTCCACGATGGAGGCCACGGTGGCTATCTGAACAGGAGTAAGCCCGAGAGCATGAGCTTGCGCCGTCCGCTCGGTGTTCCACCACTCGTTTCTGTACCCAAGAAGTTTTTCTACAATCTTGTCACCCGATGCAGTCCAATAAACCTCGTATGTATCAGGCAAAAACGCCGCAACCCACTCTTCCTGCCGGAAACCTTGACCAGGCAACACTCGCTCACAAGCGTCGGCAAACTCTTGTGGCGAGCATTCAGTATTGCGCGTCACAACCTCGCAAAGTCTGTCAAAGGTGCGTACATCATGCCATGACACTTTAACCGGAGTTTGACGCCCCGTTTTAAGTCTTCTGGCCGTAGTTATGGAGCGATCACCATGATGCACCAAATAAGCGCCGTGGGCATCCTCGGGCATACCACCCTGCAACCTCCAGAGCATAATCACACGATTAGCCTCGGCATCGCCAAGACTCACAGCCAACGAATCACGAATAGCATCGGCATCACTCCCCTTGGGCACATACACCCATGCATCATCACCACGGTGACCTTGCAAACAAAACCCGGCAACAACACCTATCAACGCGAGCACAGACAGTCCGGCAATAAGCCAGCCAAGCCCTATACGATTCTTCTTATTTCTGCCACTACGACGAGTGTTTTTTTTTGTTTTTGCTTTAGTTGTCATATCTACAAAAATATACATTAGAATCTTCAAAAACAAATCAAAACAATATCATATTAACAGTCAACAATTTAACAAATCGCACAAAATTTACATCAAAAAAAATTTGCACCAATCAAAAAAAAGCTCTACATTTGCACCACAATTAGGCAATAAGCCACCAAGGAGAGGTGGGTGAGTGGCTGAAACCACCAGTTTGCTAAACTGACGTAGGAGCAATCCTACCACGAGTTCGAATCTCGTCCTCTCCGCAGAAAAGACTTCAAGTCAACGACTTGGAGTCTTTTTTTTTGCGTGAGGGAGCGAGTGAGAACGAGTAGAGTTCGTAATCGCGAAGCGCTTGCGCAGCAAGAATCTCGTCCTCTCCGCGATACAAAGTCCAATAAACTAACAATCAGTTTATTGGACTTTGTATTTTAATATTAGACTTTGTTTTTTAAAATAAGTCATACAAATTTCGGACAACTGTTTTATTATACCATTCAGGTAAAAACAGTCACCAGCAGCACAATACTACAATTCACCTATCCTCGCTTTCATACAAAAAAATCTTGGTATATTGATTTATGAGCTTTAATCCTGGAGCTGGTAATATGCGTAGTAAAAAACAATGCTTGACAGACAACATACCAAAAATCACAGACAGACGCAAACCTGCAGCAGAATTAATTGAATCGCTCACCAAGAAACTCCGCATAGGATGGCCTCCATGAGTAAGCGTTAATGACAACCGTGGTTATACAACTATTTCAGATGCATTAGATAAGCACAAAGTCCAAGCTGAACGAATGGACAAAAAACAATTCAGGTGGCACTACTTTCAATTACTGCCCTGAGCCATTCGTCAAGTACTAGTCACAAAAGAATACAACATGATTGCTGTGTTATAACATGTTCAGTTGTGATTAAAGAGTTTTTGTAGATTATTATAATAATCTACAAATTTTTCCATACTTTCAAGATGCTTAGGCATGGAATCCAACTTATTGATAAGCACCAACTTCTCTTTAGCAACATCAATTGACCTTGCTATTTGAGCACGACGTTCTTCCTTCGTTGAATAAGTTCCAATTATGTCGGTTTTAAGTTGCGCAACGAGTTGTTTTATAATTACATTTGCTGCGTCATCAGCACGACCCTCCAAAAGCAAATCTTTTAGAATGGCAGCATTATTATCTGATAAATATTTTGATGTGATTTGCGAAATGTTGTCTGTCATTTTCCACAACTTGAAAAATAAGACTATCTGAAGTACACCAAATACAAAAGCAATAATACAAAAAATAACTGTAACAGAACCGACCATAGCTTA
>CAMWXV010000027.1 GCA_947178305.1 uncultured Porphyromonadaceae bacterium
TGTCTAGCAGTTCGTTATTTATTATCATAATTTTTGTGATTTGAGATATGCTTCGTGGAGATAATAGTTCTTTTTCATGAATATCAAATAAGCCATCAGGAGCGCCACGATGGTAGCACCGAGATAAATGTAATTATTGACCGGGCAGAATATCATACCAAAAGATATGACGAGTTGCAATGTCATATAAAACATTGACACTTGTACATGGGGAATTTTCAGCTCATTGGCCATCAATTGATAGGCATGCTTACGGTGTGCCTCGCCGAGATTTTCATGAAGCTGGATGCGATGACAGATGGTCAGTACAGTATCGGCTCCATATACAGCAAGGAATATTATGTAAGCAAAGTTCTGTGTGTGCAATATCAGTTTGCCAAGCGCGAAAAGAAGTATGAACGCGATTGTAATAGAGCCCACATCGCCAGCAAAACATTTGGCCTTGGTGCGGAAGTTGAAGAAACAGAACACCAACAGACTAAGGCCGGTGACATACAGATACGGCATTGATATGAACTCTTCGCGACTGTTAAGATAAATGAGCGGAGCAAGCACTGCAAGTGAGTAGCCTCCGGTGATGCCGTTAATGCCATCCATGAAATTGTAGGCATTGGTAATGCCCACGCACACAATCAAAGCTATCAGCACAATCCACCAATCGTGCCAATTAAGGATGCCGAACTGATAGAACATGAGGAACATGGCCGTGAACTGCACCACAAGGCGAGCGCTGTCGGGTAGCGAATGGATGTCGTCAACAAAACTCACCAGCCCAATCAACGACAGTCCCAACAGAAACCATCCGTAATCAAGACCGAAGAACGCGGCATATATCCACGCACCGAACAAAAACACGATGCCTCCGCCTCGCAATGTCACCAATGTGTGCGACGACCGCAAGTTAGGCTTATCAATGATATTGAACCTGTCGGCCACACGGAAATAGGCCAGCTCTAACAGAACCAGCAACAAAGTGATGATAAAGTAAATCATAATGAAACCTTATTTTTCAAGGAAACTTTTGATAGTTTTAGTCAAGCCAGAACGAGCATCAACGGGCATATGATCAATTGACAACGCCTTCTTAATCTTCGCATTTGACACCACGTAATTTTCTGTAAGCTTGTTGAGTCTGAATGTGTTCAATGGCAGACGTAGCAAATCGCCCATACTGGCAATAAAAGTGATGAAAGATTTGTTTGCACACAGAATATGTGCTTTTTTTTCCATTGCATCGCACATCACAGAAATCAGTTCATTCGTGGACAATGCATCATCATCGGCCATATTATATATCCCGCTATCAATATGAACTGACAGAATCTTATTAATTACAAATGTGAGATTATCAATTGAGGTAAACGTGCGTTTGTTTTCAAATGCACCAAGAGGCCACGGCAACCCCTTTTTAACAAAGCCATAAAGCAGATTAAGATTTCCTTTGTTGCCGGGACCATGTATCATACATGGCCTAAGTATTATTACCTTGCGTCCTGTATATATTTCAGGTTTTTCAACTAATTGCCTAAGGATATATTCTTCGGCCTTGACTTTACTTTCACCATAAGGACCAACTGGATTTGTCTGCACATCCTCAGTCAGCACATCACCTGGCACTTTATCTACAGCTGCTTTTACAGAACTAAAAAATATGAATGTTTTGATTTCGGGATGGTTGGAAAAATAATCAAACGTCTTGATTGTTAAATCAGTATTTACTTTAAAATAGATGTCGGCAGCAGATTTGTTTTTTGTGTCATGAGCCTTTCCTGCAAGATGAATGATAGAATCAACACGAGGCAAAACATTATCGGACAAATCATTCCACGAAAAAGTGTGACAGATGCCATCCACATCTTTTGACACAATATCAAGACCATAAATAGAGTTCTCGCCTTTAAGTGCCGACACGAGATTAGAGCCGACAAAACCATGTATGCCGGTAATCAATATATTCATATGTAATGATTAAATAGAGTCTATTAAATTGCAGTATTGTCGAGTGACAATATCTTTAGAATATCTGTTTTCAATTTCCTGGAGCCCCTTTTGACCCATAGTCTTGAGTTCTTCTGGTGATATGGTACACAACCAAGAACAGATTTCATCAGCTTTTGCTTTAACATCAGCCGATGTGACAATCTTTGCGCATCCAACACCTTCAAGGAAATTGACAATAGGAGTATTAACCGGAGAACAAACCAAAAGAGGTTTTGCCGAGGCCATAATAGTATAGACTTTTGAGGGAAAACCTTGAGCCGCTACTGTTGGCTCCATGAAAATGAACTGCAAGTCAGAAAAGCCAATAATTTCCGGCATTAATTCTCGTGGCTGATATGGCAACAAATGAACATTCTCAAGATTATTTTCCATAATTTTATCAGCCACATAATTGCGCATAGCCCCCTCACCAATCACATAATAATCAATCGGATGATTCTTAGTTCGTTTAGCCACTTCTATCAAAGTGTCCCATTCCTGAGCAATTCCTATATTTCCGGCATACAATAATTTCAAATGATTGTTGGATATGAAAAGCGACTTGTCCAAATGAGATGTGGACGCTGTAGGTTTATAAATATCAGTATCCACAAAATTAGGTATGACATGCAACTTAGACGCATCTTTGAACCGAGGTCGGATAGTGTTATAAAATACAGAATCAATAGTGGTGACACCTGCCGATTTATCATAGATATATCGCTCCATTCGGCTTAGAATGGAATATACCACACCTGATTTCTTTCCTAAAATATCAGGATAAACCTCCTGTACATTATAAATCACCTTGGCCCCCTTAAACTTACCTAACCAAACATTCATAAGCCCAATGGTCAGTGGTGGTGAGGGTGATAGTATAACATCAACTTTCTTAATAAAAAGCGCCGTGATGAAAGACACCAAATGCCAATACACGAATCCTATGAGTCTCAGCATAGTAGACTTGAACTTTTTCTGTGGTACGTGGTAAACATCAATACCATTAAACTGACTTTTCTTCAAAAATCCCCACAGAACCCAACTCATAGGCTGCTTACAGAGTTGCGATTCAACTTTATTGTAATGCGGTGTCGTGGTCAACACCACGACATCGCATCCAGAATTTTTCAACGACGCGGCTATATCTCCATACAAATAAGCCGTTGACACGCCATCGGGATTGAATACGATACTATGAATCAGGATTCGTTTTTTCATAGATTATTCTTTGCGCCAAACCATTTTATTAACAACAGTGACATAGGATTGAATAATTTTGACAACTATGCCACTCACATTTTCGCCAACATATACATCCACCGGTGTTCCATAGTCATGGTTGACATTCATGTCAATGGCTGTTTCCACTGCCTGCAAAAGACTTTTTTCGTCAATTCCGGCAAGAATGAACCCGGCATTATCAAGTGATTCCGGACGTTCGGTAGAGGTTCGGATACATACCGCAGGGAACGGATGCCCAACTGATGTGAAAAACGAGGATTCTTCAGGAAGAGTTCCGGAATCAGATATTACGGCTGCAGCATTCATCTGTAGACAATTATAGTCGTGGAAACCAAGAGGCTCATGACGAATCACACGCTTGTCAAGCTCAAAACCAGATTGTTCAATACGCTTGCGGCTACGAGGATGACAGCTGTAGAGAATAGGCATGTCATACTTTTCGGCGATAGCATTTATGGCATTGAACAACGACATAAAGTTTTTTTCAGTATCTATATTCTCCTCGCGATGAGCCGACAGCAGAATGTATTTACCTTTTTCAAGACCAAGTCGCTTATGAATGTCGCTTGCTTCAATTTCAGCAAGATTCAGATGCAAAACCTCGGCCATTGGTGAGCCTGTTACATATGTGCGCTCTTTTGGAAGACCGCAATCGGCAAGATATCGACGAGCATGCTCTGAGTAACACAGATTGACATCAGAAATAATATCAACTATACGACGGTTGGTTTCCTCAGGCAGACATTCGTCCTTACATCTGTTTCCAGCCTCCATATGAAAGATAGGGATATGCAATCGCTTTGCGGATATTGCCGAAAGACACGAATTTGTATCGCCAAGTATAAGCAATGCATCGGGCTTTATATCAACCATCAATTTATAGGAACAATTGATGATGTTACCAACCGTAGCTCCAAGGTCGTCGCCAACAGCATCCATATACACCTCCGGATCAGCAAGTTTAAGATCCTTGAAAAACACACCATTAAGGTTGTAATCGTAGTTCTGACCGGTGTGGGCGAGAATCACATCAAAATACTTGCGACACTTATTGATTGTCGCAGCCAAACGTATGATTTCAGGGCGTGTACCTACTATTATCAGCAGTTTGAGTTTGCCGTTATTTTTAAAGTGACAACTTTTAGTTTTTTCCATAACTGATTGAATGCTATAGTCAATATTTTTCTGAAGTAATAAAAAACAAACGCAATTGCCAAAGACAGAGTTATGAACAACCACGATTCAAGATTGATATTTAGCGTAGTAAACGAAGTCAAGATTTTATTATGTACCAAATAAATATCATAAGATATCACTCCCAAAAGAGCTGGA
This sequence comes from uncultured Porphyromonadaceae bacterium, assembly GCA_947178305.1. GTDB lineage: Bacteria > Bacteroidota > Bacteroidia > Bacteroidales > Muribaculaceae > Paramuribaculum. The sequence goes on from CAMWXV010000027.1 coordinate 4,555, forward strand.
AATTGTATATCAATACATTTCACCGTAAAGCATATAATCACCAAACCTATAAATATGTAATTAAATAACGCGTGTCCAGCTAAAATTATACCGGGTTTAAATTCAGGTGTCACTACAATACAATAACAAGATATAATTACAGCTGAAATTAATAGAGGAATCAATGAAGCATTAAATACCTTGTAATTCTTGTTTTTATATTCTGAAGCATAAACCCCTATACCAAAGAACGGTATTGATATTATTGAACTAGCAGTAAAACACGTTGCGATTATTCCAATCCACAAAATTATATTTCCAAATAATCTATTTTTAACCCATGCAGAAGAAAAAATAAAGAATACTATATATAATTGTAGTATCACCTTTACAAACCATAAAACCTTATCAGAATAGTTTGTAATTGCAAAACCAGGATGACTTTCAATATATGCATACATCCTATCAAGCAACCAGCCCAAGTGGAGGCATTCAGAGGAGAGTGTATTAGAGGATGTAACATATTTATTTTCAATAGTCAACACAACAAACATCCATAAAACGGTTACTATCAGTACCGGCATATACACCTTCAAAATCCTTTTTTTAAGAAACTGCAATAACCCGAGATGATGCTTCTGCTCACTTTCCATTAAACCGAAACCAGATAGAAAGAAAAAAATAGCAACTCCGAGATAACCACCTTGTGTACTACATAGAAAATAAAAAATATTATCACTTCCTGCCGCAACTACATTTTGGGAATAATGGTGCATAGCAACCAACAAGGCAGCAAGAAATTTAATGCAATTTGACGTGCTTTTTGTCAATGTCAATTTCATTATTCTACCGGGTCAAAATAAGTATCTGGGCGGTTGAGGTCAAACGGTTCATTACACCACATGATGGTTACAAGGTCTTCAGTATCGGACAGGTTGACAATATTATGCGTGTAGCCTGGAATCATTTCTATGACTTGAATACGATCCCCACTCACTTCAAAATTCAAAACTTCGTCCGTACCTTCCTTGCGAAGCTGAATAAGTCCGTGGCCTTTGACCACAACGAATTTTTCGTTCTTTGTATTATGCCAGTGTTGCCCCTTGGTTATGCCAGGTTTGGAAATGTTAACCGACATTTGACCGGCACTGGCTGTTCGTATAATTTCGGTAAACGAGCCCCTATCGTCAATATTCATCTTCAAATCGTAGCTCATTTTCTCTTTGGGCAGATAACTCAAATATGTTGAGTACAGTTTTTTCTCAAAACCTCCGGATGTAAGATCCGGAACAGTCAGTGTTTGTGGCATAGTCTTGAATCTGTTCAGCATTTCCACAATTTCACCAAGAGTCACTTTATGAGAAACCGGCACGGCACAATATCTGCCATCGGAGCATAAAACGGTTTCAACACCATCAAATTCACAACGATGCTCATTGCCGGAAAGCGCCAATATCATTTCGTCTACAAGGTCATCTATATAAAGCAATTCAAGCTCTACCGACGGATCGTTTACTTGAATAGGCAAATCATTGGCTATATTATTACAAAAAGTAGCCACCGCGGAGTTGTAGTTAGGACGGCACCATTTTCCGAACAAATTCGGAAAACGATAAACCAATACTTTTGCTCCGGTTTCATTTGCGTAATTAAAGAACAATTCCTCACCTGCATGTTTACTCTCTCCATAAGGATGCCCTGCATATCGGCCAATAAGAGTTGCCTGAATTGAGCTTGAAAGCATGACCGGACAAGCATTGCCGTGCTTTTTCAATGCAGCAAGCAGTTCAGAGGCAAAGCCGAAATTACCTTTACGAAAATCCTCTGGATTCTCAGGCCTGTTAACTCCGGCAAGGTTGAAAACAAAGTCGGCTTGTCGGCAGTAACGATCAAGCTCTTCCAAGGATGAATCAATGTCATATTCAAACACATCTTCAATTCGGATCGCATAATTACGAGCTTTACCGTCCTTAATATTATTTAGCTGAGCACAAAGGTTTTTACCTACAAAACCTTTAGCTCCCGTCACCAATATTTTCATTATTGTACGAAATTACCCTCACCACTCAACTCTTTCTGTATATACTCAAGAGATGCAATTTTTTCTTTTGTTTCCTCAACTGTGAGTTGGCGAGTGTTATTGGAATTAAACTCGGTAAGCGTGTTACGAGTATCATCTCCTTCTTTGAAAAATTTATCATAGTTCAAACCTCGATTGTCGGCCGGAACACGATAGAAGTTGCCCAAGTCTTCGGCCTTGGCACACTCTTCATTGGTGAGCAGGGTTTCATACATTTTCTCTCCATGACGAATACCTATTACCTTTATATCCTCTTTTTTACCTCCAAACAGTTCGCACACAGCCTCTGCTTGAGTCTGAATAGTGCAGGCAGGAGCTTTTTGAACCAGAATATCACCGTTTTGCCCATGCTCAAATGCAAACAACACAAGGTCAACCGCCTCTTCAAGACTCATGATAAAACGAGTCATAGATGGCTCTGTAAGTGTCACAGGATTGCCGGAACGAATCTGCTCAATCCACAACGGAATTACAGATCCACGAGAACACATAACATTGCCATAGCGCGTACAACATATCTTGGTTTTTCCTGAATAACGGCTCTTTGCCACTGCCACTTTCTCTTCAATGGCCTTGGTGATACCCATAGCATTGATTGGATAAGCAGCCTTGTCAGTAGACAAGCATATTACAGAGCCTACTTCGGCCTCTATTGCAGCGGTGAGAATATTGTCAGTACCTACCACATTTGTTTTAACGGCCTCCATAGGGAAAAACTCACATGAAGGCACCTGTTTCAACGCCGCTGCGTGAAATATATAGTCCACACCGGGCATGGCATTACGGCAGGATTGTAGATTGCGAACATCTCCGATGTAGAATTTGATTTTATGCGCAACATCAGGATATTTCACTTGGTATTCATGGCGCATATCGTCCTGCTTCTTTTCATCACGGCTGAAAATGCGAATTTCCTTGATATCAGTGTCAAGAAAACGGCGCAACACGGCATTGCCAAACGATCCGGTTCCACCGGTAATCAATAAGGTTTTGTCTTTAAATACTGACATAATTTATGATGGTTTATTTATAATTCTATGTTAAACGTATTCTTGAAATATGTTTTCACATCTTCTGCTTTTGGATTTTTCCCTATCAACCTCTCCATTTCATACAGTTTTGAATCAATGAGAAAGCGATACCAATATGCTTGTAACGTGGCCCAAATCAATCCGGCTTTACCATCTAAGAATCCACATAGCAAGAAATAACGAACCGAGAAATAAAGTCCGGCACGAAAAAACGGAGGAAGCCGATAATACAGACCTTTCTTTTGATTACGTCCTTTCAGGCTTTCGTCTTCTTGACCTATGCCGTATCGCTTCATTGCCTCAACAGCCAATTCTCGATTAGAATAGTTATTATGCTTCTGAGTCCACCAAGCAAGAGAATTAAGATTATGATCAATAAACTTGTGTTTGAACACTACAGATGTTCCAGATTTAAGCACCATACGCTCATCCATCCAGCGCTGCTCCATATAAGCCTGTTTATTACGGAATATACGCATAATGGCCGGTGATTTCAATTTGCCATATTTCAACCGTTTGCCTTGAAAAACCACATCAAAAGGAAGATATATGCCATTAATATCCATAGAAAGTTTTGGTAATTCTGTACTTATCTCATCAATCAACTCATCAGAAAGAATCTCATCGGCATCCATCCGCATCACCCATTCCGTGTCAATCGGCAAATTATCCAAGGCCCACTGAAACTGCTGAGCCTGATTGACATATTTGTGTTCAAAAACCTCAGCTCCACAATTGCGCGCTATATCCTGTGTGCCATCGGTAGATAAACTATCTACAACATAAATCTTTTTACACAAAGGAGCTAAATTTTCAATACACCGAGAAATATGCAGTCTTTCATCCTTAGTCAGAATGATTACGGTAATATCAAGCATTTTATTGTCGTGAAATAAATTCAACAAATTCTATTACAGTATCATGAATATGAGCCTTGGTTGGTTTTGATTGACCTTTTTCGTATTCCAATACAGCTTGCACTATAGAATCGGAGTTACATGGTTCAAACAATTGTGAAGGGCTGCAAACGCTATGCATATATGGCAAGTCACAACCTATAACATCACAACCAGCCTCAATAGCCTCTATTATGCCAAGCCCAAGACTCTCGTTTAAAGATGGATAAATGGTAGCTACTGATTTATTGTATAGTTCAATGACTTTGTCAAATGATATTTGACCATGGTTTATAATTTTTGCACCTTTTTTTTTCGCCTCTTCTATTACTGCTGAAAAAAAAGAATCCGAAACCGTGAGATGTAATGTTGCATTAAATCCAAGTTTTGCCAATTTAGTCCAAGCATCAACCAAGTACTCATGTCCTTTTGCCGAAGTATGATTACCAACAAATATGTAGTCTTTACGTTGATCCACAGATGACACATTCATGCCGCTGGGAACATAATAGAATGGATATTGCAATATCTGTTGTTGAGTTTTAGCCAAATGAAGTTTCACAAGATTGGCTGTATTAGACGTTTGCACGATCCAATCCGTACTATTTTTTGCATAATATCGCAAGACTGTTTTCTTTACGAACGAACGCAATTTTTTTGAAAACGGATAATCAGCTGGTATCTTAAGTAAACTAACATTGTGCAAGTACGTATGCACCGGCACATTAAGTTTCACATAAGGAGGGATATTGCCAAAACAAAGCACAGAACGATAATCTTCTTTGTGCTCCTTATAGAACCGTTTTCTTATTTTATAGGAAGCCGGCAATACTATTATATTATTGAGCAGATATTCCGATTGCAATTGTGGACACCTCTCATCTTTCAACAATACAAAATCTACATTTTTGGACACAAGAGTGTTAACAAGATGATTAAGTATCATCAAGCCACCACCCATATTTATGTGTAATGCATCAACTAAAATCGGCTTTCCTTTCATTCTATAAAATGCATTTTGCGGTAATGGTTACGAAATAAATCATTGCCTCCATGCAAGATCAGCTTAACTTGATTGGGAGTGGCAAACTGAAGTAAATTACGAGTCAACAGTCCATCAAAGCCAATAAAGTCATAATAATTACCCGGGATACTTGAATACATTTTTTTATATCCATGGCGACGGCATTCGTCAAGAACCTGCTGCGAAAAGTATCCTATGGGAAAACATATTTCATCCACTTCACAACCAAGCATGGCTGATAGTTTTACTTTTGAGTCTCCGAATTCATGTTGTAACTCTTTAAGCGAAAACTTTGTGAGGTCCGTATGGCTCCATGCATGGCACTGAAACCTAAAACCATGCGCCTGAAGTTCTTTTATCTCGTCTATGCTTAAGTATCCTGGCTTACCTATAAGGCTTATTGCAAGAAATACTGTAGGGTTAATACCGTTGTCATAGAAATATTCCCTGGTATCGTATATTCCTTTGAAACCGTCATCAAAGCATAACATCACTTGTTTTTGTGGTTTAGTAACAACATCCACAATTTCAAAGCCTTCTTTTTTAATCATCTCAATGTGCCGGCTAAACATCGACAATGTTGTGCCCATATCAGTATAGCTTTTATCGCCATACACATCATGATAATAAAGAATCTTGCTCTTATTATTTCTATACACCAGTGCCGACAATTGCAGCAATGATGTTTTAACCCACGACCTCAACATATTTATACGCTTTTTATAAATTTCTCCAAACATTTACGATAAAGGTCGTAGTTCCAATAAGTGTGCATTAGATTATATGCATTTTCGGAATAGTAGGAGTATTTATCGGAAGATGATACTTTTTTCATACACTCAGTCAACTCTTTTTTATCTGTTGAATGAAAAACAAAACCAGTAACACCATCTTCTACCAAATCGTAACGAGCTCCGACTTTATCACTAACTATTGTGGGCAATCCTCCGGCCATAGCTTCATTCACAACCAAGCCCCACTGCTCAGATGTAGAAGCGAGAATCAACACATGACAATTACGATAATATAATGACAACTGATCCCCATACAAAGCCCCTAAAAATTTAACAGCTGGATGCTTTTTATAGCTCAATTTAATACTGTTTTCTAATTCTCCGTTACCGACTATATGTAGCTCGCTATATGGATACTCATTATTAAAATCAATAAACGCATCAATCATCAAATTCAAGTTTTTACATTCTATCAATCGTCCTACAAATAAAAACTTAAAAGGACTTAATGACTTTATTCTAAACATAGTATCATTATATTTACTATTATCTATCATCATAGGCATCAGAAAAATCCTATTTTCAGGCATACCGAAATATCTGAAAAGATCCTTATGCGTTTTAGTCCCCCCAGGAAGCCCATAAACATTCTTATTCCGAAAAACGAAATTTAAATATATTTTCTTTATCAAGCGTTTTGGCAAAGAAGCCGGTATTGACAATTGTGTATCGGAATCTATGCCTATAACCCGACCATAAAATAAATTTATAAAAAAAAGGAGCTGAAATACAATACCATTATAGCCGTTTACTATTACAATATCATATGTCTTAAGTATCTCGCGAATACGTTTGAACAATCCAATAAAAGATAAATCACTCAAAGCCGAGCTTTCATTTCCAGCAACATTTGATTTTGCCAATGAACTTGATTTGATATAACAATAATCCACACCCATTTTATCATACACGGCTTGATTACGATCAACTGTATATGAGGCAGGCTCATGAAGAATAGCAAATACTTTTTTCATCTACGAATAATTTGCTTAACTATTGGTTTTGCATAATGAATAGCCGCAGCACACATATTTTTAATATGCCCAAACGGTGTTTTAGCAATACGAAGACAAAACAACGGTTTTACATCGGGATGGAAATTTTCAAGTTTATAGTCATATATCCCACGAGCAAAATTTATGTTGCCTCCACCATTCTGATATAGATAGTCTGCTATCATTATATTTATTATCATATTCCACCGACCTTCTTTGTACAACATCAGCCATTTGATGTATTCGTTACGCTTTTCATCGTAGAACATGAAGTTACAAGTTCGTATTTCGTTTCCTTCATAAAGCATAGCCATACAAACAACATTAGATTCATAAAGCATTTTCCAGAACGACAACATGGCAGAGGAGAAGTATTCTTTAACCCTGATACCATCAGATAACATTTTATTTACCAAGTATTGAACATCTGCTTCAGGATATGGAACACCTTCAGATTTACGGGCAATCACAAACTTGCAATTTTGCACTTCCTTTATACTCTTACGTAATTTTTTATGTCGTTTAGACTTTACATAACGAAAGGCATCAATACTGTCTTTATCCGAATCAAGTTTATATATAGGAATTGATGAATAGTAATTCATATCGTAAGCTATCATAAACTTAAAATGCGGTTTCATAACAGCAAGCATTTGATTTGAAGTACCAATATTATCCAGTTTCAAACCTTTAATTTTTTCTTCTCCTTTTATAAAGGATGCAACCTCATCATAAAGATTATAGTTATTGAATTCATCGCATACTATTGGAGAACAAAAATCGGAATGAGCAGAATTTATAAAATGCAATATGCCTTTTTTATCAATAACAAGCGGAAAAGCAGCAAGCCATTTGTTTATAGAATCATCCTTAACCAACAACACATACAATTGTTGCGACCCTGTAACAGTCAAATCAATTGAAGCAAATATGAAATCAAATTTTTGAAAAGGTGTTGCATTAGAATCCGAATTATATATTGAATCCCAAACGCTCTTATATTCTACCAGTTCTTCCTTCGTCTTCAATATCTTTATCATAACTATTCAATATTTACTTGATTTATTAAATAAAGAGACCTACTATCCAATAGCCTGATTATTTAGATTTACAACATATATACTTGTTGCAATACACAACCATACATACAGAAAAGAAAAATCACCAGAAGCCAATACATATCCTTCAGCAAACATATGAACAACTCTATTCACCAATATTGAAACCACAAATACTGTGATTTGACTATAAAACACAGGATTACGAGCTATTTTCACTATTTGTGGAAGAACCATAAAAATCACAAGAAGAAGACCCAATAATCCTGTTGAAGACAGAATAAACAACCAACTTGAGCCAGGCTCTACTCCTCCATTTAAACCAACAACATTTCCAGTCAATTTTAAGTCTATCGAACTGAATCCGATGCCAAAAACTGGGCTTGATTCAAATTCGGCCACACGATTGTCCCACAATGTCTCACGGCTGGAGAACTGTCCACCCATAACCTCATTCGCCTCTACTTTTTTTCGCATGTTTTCGGTATAAGGATACCATATCGGTGTAGCCACAGCAACTAAAGCCGAAGTAATAACAAGATACTTTAAAAATTTACCGATACTTCCATTTAAATAACACCATAAGTAATAAAAGAGACCTGCAAATGCTGCCAACAACGCACTTCTTGAACCGCCAAGAAAACAAGTAAGCAGAGAGACTATTATACAAGCTATCCAAATTCTTTTTCTCTTCTTATTCTTTTCTAAATTATAATAATGAAAACATACCACAGAACTAATACCTGAGATACTACTCAATGTCATTGAATGGTTGGTTATGCCATTGAAACCTGAAGTATTAAAAAAAAGAGGAAAATGAACAAGGTACCCGACAAAGGATAGCACCGAACACGCAACCAATCCAAGACTCGTGTATTTAAATAACTTAAATTTAAAACGATTGGAAACTGAATTAATAAACAATGGACCAATAGAAGCAACCATTATGGCAAAACTTATCAATCGCTGATCGGCCTGAAAAATTGACGGTATGTTATTTAACAAAATTGATAGCATCGCAACAGCCATGAATAATACCATACGAATATCAAATATCAAACCCTTTGCAATTGTCATGACTGCAAGCAGTCCAAACCAAGCATAGTACAACGCCTGAGAAATTGGTATATTGAAAACCAATATACGTGACATCACTATCACTAAGGTTATATAAAAAACAGTTGTATTGTTCATTAAACTAATCTTCTTTAGCCTAAAATCTGAAGATACGTCAGGAAGTCAGAAATCAATGAATCAGAGTCCACAGGTATAGACAATCGTTGTTTTTCTTCCGGATGAACCATGGTTCGCTCTATCAGTTTTGCCAACTGGTTATGGTCACCCTTTTCTATTAACCAGCGATTCTTTTCAGTATCAGGAACCAGTTCTGATATCCCCTGCCCTTTTACCGCTATAAACGGCACTCCACATGAGTATGCCTCAGTGTAAACACATCCGAATGCCTCCCAATAAGATGGAAGAACAAACAAATCAAGACTGCGATAAAAACCAACAAGCTCTTCATGCCGCATTGAGTCAATGAATTGCACGTGTTCAGACAAAACATTGTTTTTCACATACTCCTCACAATCAGTTCGGGTATAGCCAAAACCAACAAATATTATTTTGATGTTCTTACGACCTCTATCAACAAGCTGCTTAAGAGCCTTGAGCAATGTAATCTGATCTTTCAGCGCCCAAAAATTTGCAACACAACCAATAATGAAATTCTTATTTGGCTGTTTAGGGTGCTGTGACGGACTGAACTTGCTTTTTTCTACTCCATTATACAGAACATACGTGTTTTTTAACTTCACCTTAGGGCAAGAACGCACATAATCAAGAGTTTTGTTACTTACACCTACATTGATATCTGCATCATTGCAAATCCTCGTACTATAGGAAATACACCGTTTCTTATGGAAATCATAGTTGGCAAGACGACCATCAGTGACACTGAATACATCAAATCCATGATGCTGCACAATGCTTATTATTTTAGGATTTATTCGTTTTAAAGCATTGGCAAACATTCCTAATGAAGCTACATGACAATGACAAGCCACAACTTGCTTCAGATCTACATTAATCTCCTTTAGTTTGTGCATCAATGCACGTACTGACAACCGGTCGGAAACCGAGTTCGGCCATAGATTACTTGGAAAAACGTAATTTTTAAAACGATAAACTTTTACTCCATCATATTCATAATCCTCAGCCTTTTTATAAAACGGTGCAGGCTTAAACACAATCACATCAAGGTTAGAATTACGCATAATAGCCTTGACCTGATCCAACACATATGGCCCAACAAACGACTCTTTTGTTGTGAAAAAAGGAGTGATAC
>CAMWXV010000028.1 GCA_947178305.1 uncultured Porphyromonadaceae bacterium
GCGGCCTATGCTCTCCCGGTAGGCTACGAACTGCCCGACATTAATCCCGGACGGGACATGTCGTCTTACCCCTGCTTGGACAGCGAAGACACCGAAATCCTCTTGGGCTATCAGATAGGTCTTGATGCGTCGCCTGAGCCGCAGCCTCACACAGCCAAACATGCCATAGCGTGAGCCGTCCACGCCCGGAGTCCCCGGTAAGGAGCAGCCCTCCGCCAACGCACGGCAAGAGCACAATGACATTTATGTATATGGCGATTAACATTCCAATAACGAATTTTATAATGAATATTTGTTGATTGTTTGGTTGAATCAGGTATTTTTTATACCTTTGTCGCTGGGTAAGTCCTACACGACCAGCTCCCCGGGAACTCCGTCAGATCTTGACCGAAGCAGCGGTACCGGGTTGTAGCGGTGCGATGTAGTAAGCTTACCCTTTTTTGTGCCTTTTTGTGAGGTTGATTGTATATCTTTTATTATTTTTGCGTTATGCGAAGCCTTTGGATCCTACTATCAGTCTTGACAATTTCCGCGGTTCCTGTCTGGGGGCGTAAAAAGGTGCTTCGTGCTGTTCCAGTGGAGCCGTCGTCGCAGCAGGAGGCTATGAACGACACTTTGGCTCCGAAACTTATGCTTATGCCAATTGAGGTCAATATTGACTCTGTGTTTGAGCATCAGGGACGTGCTGAGATGGATAAGTTTCCAAGTGCGCTGCTTGAAGCGGAGGTTATGGAAATAACTGAAGACATGAGCATATTAGGAGATTCCCGGGCTGAAGTTGAGCAGATGTACCGATTTGTGCTCACTCGTAATCCTGACTTTGATCGGTCTATTGCCGAAGCATTCTATGAATTGGGTAAGGTGTATGGCATTCGTGGAGATGTGGCATTTTGCCAAAGCGTGATAGAAACCGGCTGGTTTATGTTTACAGGAGGTACAGCCGTGACACCCGATCAGCATAATTATTGCGGTCTTGGTGTGACGAAATTGGGTCGTAAGGGGCATTCTTTTGATTCTGTTGAGCAAGGGGTGCGCGCACAGTTGCAACATTTGTATGCATACGCGTGCTGCCGTTCGTTGCCACGGGGTGAGGAAATAGTGGATCCTCGCTTCTCTCTTGTCAAGCGAGGTGTGGCTCCCAGCTGGAAAGAGCTCAGTGGCCGATGGGCTGCCAATAAACAGTATGCAGCGAGCATCATGCGTGTGTATCGTCAGATGCTTGAATTTAATATGTAGATGATATGAGAAATGAGAACGAACTCCAAGGCGTGAGCCTGTTGGGTGACACTGGGGTGAAGTATCCCACTGAGTATGCACCGGAAATTCTTGAAACTTTTGTCAATAAGCATCCGGGAAGTGAATATCTTGTGACTTTTATCTGTCCGGAGTTTACGAGTCTGTGTCCCAAGACCGGTCAGCCTGATTTTGCCAAGATAATTATCAATTATATACCGCGCGAGCGGATGGTGGAGAGCAAAAGTCTGAAACTGTATCTGTTCAGCTTCCGCAATCACGGTGATTTTCATGAGGATTGCATCAACATAATTCTCAAGGATCTCAAAAAACTCATGGATCCTCTGTATATAGAGGTCAAAGGTATATTCACACCTCGCGGGGGTATCAGCATATACCCTTTTGCCAATTGGGGAGATGAGAATCATCAGGAACTTGTGAAATCACGCCTTGCGGCATCATTTGTTAATGAGATATGATGAAAAAAGATACATTGCTCGTGCTGTCGGGAGGCATGGACAGTACCACTATGCTTTGGGAATATGTTGATCGTATAGCCGTGGCCGTGAACTTCCATTACGGTGCCAATCATAATGAACGTGAGGCTGCCTGTGCGCGTGAGAATTGCCGTCGTGCCGGAGTGGAGCTCGTGGAAATAGACCTTTCGTTTATGGGGCGGCTCTTTGAAAGTTCTTTGCTGAGCGGTGCCGAAGCAATACCCGAAGGAAACTACGATGATGAGAATATGAAATCAACGGTGGTGCCTTTCCGTAACGGCATTATGCTATCTGTTGCCGCAGGGCTTGCCGAGAGTCGCGGGCTGAAGTGCGTAATGATAGCCAATCATGGCGGAGACCATGCGATATATCCTGATTGTCGCAGTGGTTTTATCAATGCGATGACACAAACCATAGCTGAGGGCACTTATGAACATATAAAGCTGTTTGCGCCCTATACCGATATATCCAAGGCCGACATAGTGAAACGTGGCGTGAAGATAGGAGTGGATTATGGTATCACCTATTCTTGTTACAAAGGAGGTGAAAAGCATTGCGGGCAATGCGGCACATGCCGCGAGCGCCACGAGGCTATGGTAGCAGCGGGGATTGAACCTGATTGCTGATGTCAAGGCGCATGGTTTGATATACGGCTGTACGCCCTCCGAGTCCGTATTTCTGCTCCGAGAGACCTGGGTTGAGTATCAATCCGCCGTTCTCGCAAGAAGTGCCGAAATCAAAGAATTTACATCTGTCATGCTCCCGGAGTATTCTTTCAAGAATGGCCGGGAGCGTTTTCATTGCTCTGCCTTGCGGGGTTGATGAAATATATTGTGAGTGTACAACCGTGTCTGTTACATATACCAATATTCCTGCAAGCAGTTCTGATGTGTCGGCGAGGCGGGCGGTATAGAGTTTTATGCGCTCCGGAAACCGGCTTTGGAGCAATTGCATCTCTTCAAGTGTGTGAACGGGAACGGTGTTGTACCGCTCTTCAAGCCGTTGGTTAAGTATATCCCAGAAAGGAGCGAAATCAGATTCTTGATTCACAGTGACACCTTTGGCTTGAGCCTTGCGCAGATTTTGTCGCGCTGCTTCGTTGAGCAGCCAAGGTTGCCCAATTGGAAACACTGCTGCTTGCTGCACGGCTTCCATTGTGGCTCCGAGCCGCCACAGAGCGTATATGTCGTCTTCAGTAGGGTATGAGCAGTAAAACCATGGCACCGGCTTGTAATGGAGCGTGATTATGCCATTTTTACGCAGCATATCCACTGTGGCTTGCCATAATTCAAGTGCAGCTGCCGGCACCAAGTGGCGAGGGGCCATGAGCCATCCACCGTAGGTTAATCCTTGATGCGACCATAATTCATCTCCCTTACGGTTCGCAGGGAGCACTGCAATGAGTCTTGACCGGCTGTCAAAAGCCATCAATGAAAAGTCCTCAAATCTGTGACTGTGGTAGTCCATGTAGTCACGGTTGTGAAGAAATGTGGCATTGGTGGCAGTGGCAATGAATTCTTGCCACTGCCTGCGCATTTGAGGTGTATATCTTTGTATGGTTATCAAAGTGCCAGATGATATATTTCTGTGGTTTCTTTGGCTGTAAGTTGGTAGTACCCTCCAATTATGGCGCCTTTGTTTTCGTGCAGACGTTGTACCATAGCAGGAATCTCGGATTCGTTTACTCCGAGTTCGCTTAATGTGAGCGGCATACCGATGGATTGATAGAATTTGCGTAGCAGTTCTATGCCTTCAAGAGCCGCTTCGGTGTCATCAGTGTTAGTGACACCGAATACTCTGCGGGCCATTTGTGCTCCTTTTTGCGGTGCGTGTTGAGCCATGAATGTCATCCATGCCGGCATTATCACGGCAAGCCCGGCACCGTGTGCCACATTGGGGTGGAGAGCAGAAATTTCATGTTCCATGGCATGTGAGGTCCAATCCTCCTTGCGGCCGGTGCCGCAGATACCGTTGTGGGCAAGTGTGCCACTCCACATTATGTTGGCTCGTACATCGTAATTGTCCGGGGTTGTCATTACTTTGGCTCCTTGTTCTATTATTGTTTGCAGTACACCTTCGGCCACTCTGTCGGTAACTTCAACTCCCGGTGTGGTGGAAAAGTATCGCTCATAGATATGTGCCATCATGTCAACTATGCCACATGCCGTTTGATATGGTGGAAGTGTAAAGGTGTATTTCGGATTCATCAATGCCCATTTGGGGCGAAGCGCGAAGTCTGTGCGCAAGCTGATTTTGCGCATTTCCGGAGTCAGTGTTATCACAGAGTTGCCTGACCCTTCAGAGCCTGCTGCCGGAATTGTGAGCACAACACCTACCGGTAAAGCCTGTTTGATCTGGGCTTTGCCTGCCCAAAAGTCCCAAAAATCACCGTTGTAGGGTACTCCGGCTGCTATTGCCTTTGCAGTGTCGATTACAGAGCCGCCACCTACGGCCACGATGCCGTTTACAGAGTTCTGACGGCACAGTTCTATGCCTTTACGCACAAGAGTGTCAACAGGATTGGGCTGCACTCCTCCAAGTTGTATGTAAGCGATACCGGAGTTCTGTAGTGATTTAAGCACTATGTCAAGGAGTCCGGAACGTATGGCGGAACCACCGCCGTACACCACAAGTACCGAAGTCATGCCGCTGTCTGCGGCCATTGATCCTGCAGAATGTTCGGCGTCTTGACCGAAAATATATTTGGTGGGAGATGTAAATGAAAAGTCAAGCATGTATCAAACTATTCTCTATGAGATACGACAAAAGAGAAGCCATGACCGTTTCCAATCCGGGCTTCTCTGTATTCTTGGCAAGAAAATGGGCGCGGGAAATTATTCCTCTACGCTGCGAAGTTTCTGTACGTAAACAGCCTTCATCATTTTTTTGCGGTTGCTGACAGAAGGCTTGATGAAAGCCTGACGAGCACGCAGTTCTTTAACGATGCCGGTTTTTTCAAATTTACGTTTGAATTTCTTCAGAGCTCTTTCAATATTTTCGCCCTCTTTAACTTGTACGATGATCATGTTTTTAGAAGATTATTTTTTTTGTAATTATTTGCGTATATGAGTTTAGCGCGGCAAAATTACGCAATCTTTTCAATCTTGCAAAACATTTTAGCAAATTAATTTACCTAAAATAAGTAATTTTGTATGGTATGATTGGTGAAAAAGGCTTATTTTATGTAAAATCATATTTTGTATTTGGGATTAATGTGTATTTTTGCGTCAAAAATTACAGAATCATGAAAGAGCATCGCGAAATCTCAGTGAGCCAAGTTTCCGGTATACAAGAAATTTCATCGCAGTACAGCAGCTATGGAAGCGACTATGTATTTGCGCATATTACCACAGCGAGCAAAAGTCCGGTTTTTACCGAGGGGCCAATGAAGGTTACAGGTTTGAGCGTAATTCTGTGCCGCTCAGGGCACATAGATCTTGACATTAACCTCACTCATTACAAAATGGAGAGTGGTGCGATGCTTATGATAGGGCCGGAAAGCATTGTTGATGTACGTAAACTTGAATGGGATATGCTTGATGCATATGTATTTGTGATTTCTCCTGATTTTGTGCGTGATATTAATTTGGACTTGAATGTGGTGAACAGTGTTCGGTTCAAGCCGGAGCATAATCCGATAATGATGCTCACGATGGAGGAGATGAATTTGATGTGCAGGTATTTTGATTTGATTCATTTCAATACGGTGGACAATCCGGATGATATGTATGTGCGCAGCATCACACGTTGTCTTTTGGCGGCGGCGATATATCAGATGTTGCAGTTTACCCGGGAACGGACACGAGATTTGGACGAGATGGAGCAAGGTTCGCGGCGTGGCAATTACGTGCGTGATTTCATGCAGTTGGTACATACTCATCACCGTCAGGAACGAGGAGTGGCGTTTTATGCGTCCAAGCTGTTCATCTCGCCTAAGTATCTATCGCTTATCATAAAGCAGAGCACAGGTAGAAGTGCGGCAGAATGGATTGACGAGTATGTGATACTTGAGGCAAAGAATCTGCTCAGATTCTCGGGCAAGAATGTGCAGCAGGTAGCTTATGAGCTGAATTTTTCAAATCAATCATCGTTTGGCAAATATTTCAAGCATCTTACAGGCATGTCTCCCACCGAATTCCAGCGCTCGTGATGGATTGTCACGGTGATTTTGAATGTTGATAAATAAGCCGGCCATATGGCCGGCTTATTTGCGGTTGTTATTTAAGAGTTTGTTTGGGTGGTGTTGGGCACCCAGATGTAGAGTTTGTCGGAGGGACGGATTTTTTGGTCAAGTTTTATGGAGAATGCGTCGCCTTTAACTGCTTTGGGTACGCTTTGCAGGTTGACGCGGATTTCTTTGACGGTGGTGATGATGACTCCGGTGGTGGGGCCTGTAATCACGATTTCGTCGCCTACTTTCAGTTCTCCACTTTCCATAAGGAATTCGGCGACTCCGATGTTGGAGAAGTAGCGCACGCCCTTGGCGGCGTAGTGTTTGGTGCGAGTGGCGGATGATCCGTATTTGTGGCTCCATTCACCAAGGCGCTGTCCGAGGTAGTAGCCGTTCCAGAATCCTCGGTTGAAGATTTTGTTGAGTTCCAAATCCCATTGGTCAATCTTTTCTTGTGTGTAGGTGCCGTTGCATATGGCTTCAAGTGCCTCGCTGTAGCATTTCACGGCTGTGTATACGTACTCGGGGCCGCGTGCTCGTCCCTCGATCTTGAATACACGTACTCCGGCATCCACCATTTTGTTGAGGAAATGGATTGATTTGAGGTCTTTGGGAGACATGATGTATTTGTTGTCAACGGCGAGTTCTTCGTCGGTTTCACGGTCGCGCACGGTGTATGAGCGGCGGCATATCTGTGTGCAGGCTCCACGGTTGGCCGATGAGTTTAGTTCGTGGAGACTGAGGTAGCATTTGCCGGAAACGGCCATGCATAATGCTCCGTGACAAAACATTTCTATGCGCACTTTCTGTCCGTGTGGCCCTGTGATGTTTTGGGTGTCAATGGCTTGATGTATTTGGCTTACCTGATCCATTGATAGCTCGCGCGCGAGTACTACCACATCGGCCCATTGGGAATAGAATCGTAGTGCTTCGGTGTTGGATATGTTGACCTGTGTGGATATATGCACTTCCACTCCTATTGAGCGTGCGTAGGAGATAGCGGCTATATCGGATGCAATGATGGCTGTGATCTGTGCTTCCTTGGCTGCTTGTATTACCTGGTGCATCAGGTCAATGTCGTTGTCGTAAATTATAGTGTTGACCGTGAGGTATGTTTTTACTCCAACTTCGGAGCATTGGCGGGCAATGGCATGCAGGTCATTAATGGTGAAGTTGACGGACGAGCGCGCGCGCATGTTAAGTCCTTCAATACCGAAATAAACGGCGTCGGCACCGGCTTGTATAGCAGCGTTGAGGGATTCGTAACTGCCCACGGGTGCCATTATTTCAAAGTCTTTACGAGTCATCATATCGTTTAGAAGTTTCAGGGGCGCCAAGTGGCGCCCCTGAAGTGTTAGAGTCGGGGTGTTTACTATTTGAGTTTGAGGTATACGGTGAAATCAGTGGGTTGTACAGGAATCCAATATTTTGGCAGTACGTCTTCACCGCAAGTGGCAGTGCCAACGCCTGTTTGCTCTGCGTCAATATGTATGGTGAGCATATTGTCGGAGGTGAGGTCGGAGGTGTGTTTGGCACGTTCTATGTCTGTGTCGCTGTAAGGATAAACACTGAACTGGAACGGTGTGTTCATGCTTACTTTGAGACCGGCTCCGGGAATCTCAAACCAGCGCACTGCAGTATGGTTGCCGGCTGCGGAGGGCACATTGTAGATGTGGAAATCTTGTTCGGGAAGAACGCTGTGTGTGCCCATGAGACCTGCGGCGCAACGGTCAACATAGGTTTCTTCGGGTCCGCGTCCAAGGAAGTTGACCATTGGAGATGATGGTTGGTTGATACGGGTGACGAGACCTATGCGGGGGAGGTTCTTGACTACGGCAGTGTCGGGGGTGAAACGGCAATTTACGGCAAGAGTTGAGTCGGCAAGTATGGAGTAGGTGTAGTCGGCTGTGCCGATTTTGGAGCCTTTGCGACCATATATGTCAGCGCTGACGGAAACTTGCTGCTTGCTGTTGCGAATCAATGTGGCTTTTTGGTAAAGGGAGTCAAGTCCGGCTTCCTGCCATTGTCTTGCCTTACCACCCCAAGCGAGGTCGTTTTCGGTGGCGGGACGGTAGAGCGACAGTGCGAGCGGCTGTGTGAGGAGTTGTTTGCCGTTGACTGTGATGGCGGATATTTCACCGGAAGCGGGATTGACTGAGAAAACAATTCCGGAGGCTTTGTAGGATTCGCCTTTTTTCTTGAGTTTGAGTTCTGAGGCAACGGTTGTGGAATCGGTGCCGGGGAGAATGAATTGGTCAACGGCCATTACGGAGCCTGCGGGAACAAGTTCGGTGGGGTATTTGGTGAGCCATTCAAGTTTGAGGTACGTTTCGGGGTAGTCGGCGGGGTTGAATTTGCCGAGAGACACTGTTTTCTGGCCGCGAGGTTCAAGGCTGACTGTGAGGGTGTCGGAGAGAAGAATAGTGTTGTCGGTCTTGGTCACGGAGTAGCGCAGAGTGTAGTTCTGCAGTGGAGTAAATTCGTGCCAGTTCTTGATTTTTACGGTCAGTGAGGCGGGATCCACAAGAGAGCTCTTGACATATTGATATACGCGTTTTACTTCGGCAAGAGCGGGGTGAGGAGTGCGGTCGGCGCGCACAAGACCGTTGCAATTGAAAGAGCCGTCGCTGGGGATATTGGCTGGACCGAAGTCGCCTCCATATGCCCAGAATTTGCGTCCGAGGGAATCTGTAGCTTCAAAACCTTGGTCAACCCAGTCCCAGATGCATCCACCAAATAGTTTGTCGTTGGCTTCAAAAAGATCCCAGTAATCTTTGAGTCCGCCAACGGAGTTGCCCATGGCGTGTGCGTATTCACAAAGCATGTATGGACGGGTTTGTTTGGTGTCGTCACCGTAGGCTTTTACACCGCTGTTCCATCCGTACATTTGGGAGAACATATCGGCGTTCCAGTCGTAAAGGGCACGTTCGTTGTGGATGGGGCGGGATTTGTCGCGCTGTTTGAACCATTTGTAGGCTTCTTCCATGACAATGCCGTTGCCGCATTCGTTGCCAAGAGAATAGATTATAACCGAGGGGTTGTTTTTGGATTTGTTCCACATACGGTTTTGACGGTCAATGATGGCCGAAATCCATTCGGGCTGCTTGGCAAGTGATTCTTTGTCGTAGCCGTAGCCGTGAGATTCGGCATTTGCTTCGTCAATTGTGTAGAGACCGTATTTGTCGCACAGGTAGTACCAATATCTGTCTTGAGGATAATGGGAGTTGCGAACGGCGTTGATGTTGTTTTGCTTCATTATTTTGACATCAAGTTCAGCGAGTTCGCGAGGTACTGTGCGGCCGAGTTGTGAGTGGGCATGACGGTTGGCACCTTTGATTTTCACAGGCATGCCGTTGAGGAGCCATTTGCCATTTTTGATTTCGGATGTGCGGAAACCTACGTTGCATCCTACGGTTTCGGTTACGGAGCCTTGGGGGTCAAGAAGGTCAATCAGCAGTGTATAGAGGTAGGGATGCTCGGCATTCCATGGGTGAACATTCTTGATTTCGGCACCAAATACCACTTTGCCGTTGGCTTCGGTTTTTACTTCGGCTATTTTTTTGTTATCGGCATCAAATAGTTGATATTGTATGGAGTAACCGGATTTTGTTGCTCCTTTCTTGTTTTTTGCGGGTGCCGGTATGTTTGCCACGTCTACGTCTATTGACAAAAGACCGTTGGTGTAGGTGGAGTCAAGAGGGGAGAGTACTGTGAAGTCGGAGATATAAGTGGAGGGTGTGGAGTAGAGGTACACATCACGCTCTATGCCACTGATGCGCCAAAAGTCCTGACATTCAAAGTAGGCTCCTGCGCTCCAACGGTAAACTTCCAGTGCGAGAGTGTTTTCGCCGTCGGTGAGATATTGTGTGATGTCCCATTCGGCCGGGGTTTTGGAGTCCATGTTGCAGCCGAGATATTGGCCGTTGACCCAAGCGTAGTAGAATGATGTAGCTCCTTCTACACAAAGCACCGTGCGGCGGTCTTTCCAATCGCGGGGAACTGTGAATGTGCGACGATAACTACCGACTTCGTTGGTGGTGGAGGGTACTTTGGGCCATTGTTTCTTGAAGTCGGCCCATTGGGAGTCAAATTCGTAGGTGGTGTTTACGTATATGGCGGTGCCGAATCCCTGCCGTTCCCAGTTGCCGGGTACGTTGATTTCGGTCCAGTCTGATACATTGTAATCGGGGTTCTGGAATCCTATGGGGCGGTTGTCAACGCCTTTGACCCAAGAGAATTTCCATTTTCCGTTCAGGCTCATATACCAAGGTGATTTGTCAAACTGCATTTGTCGTGCGGCTTGATAATCGTTGGTTTTGTACGGTACTACAAGTGCGTGAGACGGTATCTGACCCACGCGAAAGGAGTCGATCTGCTGCCATTCGGGTTCGGAGGCAAAGGCCGTTGCTGTAGTGAAGAGCGCGGCAATTACACTGGTTAAGAGTCTGTGCATAGAAAATAGGTTGAAAATAATTAGCTTAAGGTTATTTTTTACAAAAATACGAAATAATGTGGCAAATGGTGTAAATTTGTGGAGAAAATAAAAAACAAAGAGTAATGACCAAGCAGGATCTTAAGATAGTGTTTTTGGGCACTCCCGACTTTGCTGTGGAGAGCCTTCGCCGTATTCATGAGGGCGGTTATAATGTGGTGGGTGTTGTAACAATGCCTGACAAACCGGCTGGCCGAGGCAAAAAGGTGACGGCTTCGGCGGTGAAGGAGTATGCCGTGGCCAACGGATTGAAGGTTATGCAGCCTGAAAAACTTAAGGACGAGGCTTTTGTGGATGAGCTGAGGGGTCTGGATGCGGACTTGTTTGTGGTCATAGCGTTCAGAATGTTGCCTGAGGTGGTGTGGAGAATGCCACGTTTGGGCACGTTCAATCTTCATGCTTCGCTGTTGCCCCGGTATCGTGGTGCAGCGCCCATAAACCGTGCGGTGATGAATGGTGACAGTGAAACAGGTGTCACTACGTTCTTCCTTAAGCATGAGATTGATACCGGTGATGTGATTGCCAGGGAGAAAATAAGTATTGGTCCGGACGAGAATGTGGGAAGTGTGCATGACCGGTTGATGATGCTTGGTGCGGAGCTTACGTTGAGTACCATAGAGCATATAATCAAGGGTGATCTCAAGCCTATACCGCAAAGTGAGATGGATGGCAGTGAGATTGCTACTCCAGCTCCAAAGATATTTAAGGAAACTTGCAGGGTTGATTGGAGCAGAAGTGCTCGCGAGGTACACAATCATGTGCGCGGGTTGTCGCCGTATCCTACTGCCTGGTGCGAGCTGATGGATGGCGACGAGCTGCAAGGTACGATGAAGGTGTATGCCACAAAGGTGGTGGACGAGGTTTCTGAGGGTGTTCCGGGTCGTGCGGTGGTGAATCGTGTGGACGGTTCTATTACTGTGGAGTGCGGACAAGGAAAGGTGCAGTTGCTGGAGGTTCAGGCTCCGGGCAAGAAGTGTATGCCTACCGGCGATTGGCTGCGTGGCTGCCGGATGGAACAAATAGGGTTCAAATAAAATAAGAAGTTGCGGTATGGTACCTAAAATAATTCATTTGTGCTGGTTCAGTGATGACCCATATCCTGTGGAAATCAAGGTGTGTCTTGATTCATGGCGCAGGGTGTTGCCGGATTATGAGATCATGCATTGGGGCATGAAGGAGGCTCGTGAAATAGGATTGCCTTTTATTGATGAGGCTCTTGATGCGCGTCGCTGGGCTTTTGCGGGCGATGTGGTGCGGTTTTATGCGGTGTGGAAGTATGGCGGTGTGTATATGGACAGCGACATATTTCTGTATCGCCGGTTTGATGAGTTTTTACCCAAGGATGGTGAGGGATTCAGCACTTTTCATGAAAAGATTTATCCTGCGCATGAGAATTTCGGTTTGCAGGCTGCTTTCTTTATGGGAGAGAAGGGTAACGAGTTTTGTAAGGAGATGGTGGACTATTATGCCCAACGGCATTATATCAATTCCGATGGGTCGCAATGTAATGTGATTTCGCCGTTTACCATGCGAGCCAAGGCAGATGTGCGCGGGTATGTGCCTGATGACAAGGAACAGCATCATAATGGGCTTACGGTGTATCCCACTCATTTTCTGGCTCCGAGAAAGCGTTATAAGATCACGAAGGAGACTGTTGGGCAGCACCGAGTGTATGGCAGTTGGCGCAAGCGCAAGTTCGGCAGGCGGTTGGAGATAATGGTGAAGCACTGGCTGGCGGTGGTTAAGTATGCGCTGTTTCGCCGATAGTGTGGGGTTACTGCCCTGAGAGTTGTGATATGGCTTTTGTGATGGCTGTGCGCATGTGTGTGCCGTCTGCTATATCGTGGGCTATTGCGGCTACGTTGGTGCGCATGGTGGCGTATTGTTCTGCTGTGATGGCGGCGAGGATGTCGGGGAGCTGTTGCAGCGAGTCTATGCAGATGCCTATGTTGCGGCGTTGCACTTCGGCGGCCATTGCTGCTCCGCTCCAAATGATTAACGGGAGGTGTGCGCGTAGATAGAATGAGCATTTATGCGGCGTGTTGAGTGCGAGGTATTCGCCCCAGTCGCCTGTGCAAGAGGTCAGGGATGAGCCGTCCCACACGAGTCCGAAGTCGCCTTGTGCGGATGTTATGAACTGTTGTGGCGTGGTGTAGCCTAATTCGTTGATATGTGTGGTGTCGGTATGATTGCCTTGATAGCTTCCGAGCCATCCATACAAGCACAGGGGGATGTTGATGGCGCTCATTTCCAGCATGAATGCGTTTTTGCGCATGTTGAGTGAGCCTGCATAGGTGAGACGCCACGGTGCTTGATGTTTCTGCGGTTGTGGTTGCGCAGGGCATAGATAGTCGTGGAATCCGAGGTGGGAGTGCTTGGCTGTAAGGCCGTGGTCAATGAGCCATTGTTCCATGACTGTGTTGGCGGCGATTACGTGTGTGGCTTTGTTGAGGCGTTGTATTTCGGTGACGATGCTTATTTTGCGTCGTCGGCACGACCCGAGGTCGTGTACAAAGGCTATGGTATAGGCTTTGCGAAGCGTTGCGATGCTGCATATCAGTGAGAAGTATTTTTTGACCGGGTATTGAAGCACTACGATGTCGCCGCGCCGGAGTGTTAATGCGTATTTTATTATTCCTGCAAGGTTGAGCAGGAATGTGGCTATTTTTCCGGTGCCGATGCGTTGCCGGAGGCCGAGGTTCTTGGCTTGCATTGAGGCAAGTATTTGCTCGTAGTCGGTTTTGGCTTTGTTGCCAGCGGAGTCTTTGTCGCGATAGCAACGTGATATGTAGCAGAGTCTCATGGCTTTGGAATGTGTTAAAAAGTAGCGGAGAGATGCTTTTGTGGTGCATCTCTCCGCTATGGGTTTATGAAGTTTAGGGCTATTATTAGCCGTTAACCTGCTTCATGTGGGCAATGAGATCAAGCACTTTGTTAGAGTAGCCGATTTCGTTGTCGTACCAAGAGATCACTTTCACGAAAGTGGGAGTGAGCTGGATACCAGCCTTGGCATCAAAGATAGAGGTGAGGGGGCAGCCGAGGAAGTCGCTGGAAACAACAGCGTCTTCAGTGTAGCCGAGAACACCTTTGAGTTCGCCTTCAGAAGCTTCCTTCATGGCGTTGCAGATTTCCTCGTAAGTGGTGGGTTTAGCGAGGTTAACTGTGAGGTCAACAACGGAAACATCAAGGGTGGGAACACGCATTGACATACCGGTAAGTTTGCCGTTGAGTTCGGGGATAACTTTACCTACAGCCTTAGCAGCACCGGTGCTTGAGGGGATGATGTTGCCGGAAGCAGCACGGCCACCGCGCCAGTCTTTCATAGAAGGACCGTCAACGGTTTTCTGAGTAGCGGTAGTAGAGTGTACGGTAGTCATGAGACCTTCTACAACACCGAACTTGTCGTTGAGCACTTTGGTGATAGGAGCCAAGCAGTTGGTGGTGCAAGAAGCGTTAGACACGAACTGAGTGCCTTTAACATATTTGTCGTGGTTTACACCGCAAACAAACATGGGGGTGTCGTCCTTGGAAGGAGCAGACATAACCACGTATTTAGCGCCGGCTTCAATGTGAGCCTGAGCTTTTTCTTTAGTAAGGAACAAACCGGTAGATTCAACTACGTATTCAGCACCTACTTCGCCCCAAGCGATTTCAGCGGGGTTTTTGCAAGCTGTTACGCGGATAGTTTTGCCATTGACAATGAGAAGGCTCTTTTCAAGGTCAAAATCTACGGTGCCATCAAAGCGGCCGTGCATAGTGTCGTACTTGAGCATGTAAGCCATGTAGTCAACGGGAAGAAGGTCGTTGATAGCAACTACTTCAATGTCGTTTCTCTTGGTGGAAGCACGGAACACGAAGCGTCCGATGCGACCAAAACCATTGATACCTATTTTAGTCATAATGTTTATAAAAAAATTGGGTTATGAATATTCATGAAAAAGCCTTTGTGAGGGGCTGCCTCTTTGAGCGCCACAAATTTAGCAATTATATTTGGATATATGCTACTCAATTAAGAATTTTTTCATTAATAATCACATGGCTACTTTTTCTACTTTTGCGCCCTGGCGACGGATGTAAATATTTCCCTGTGAGGGGTGTGTGACTTTTACTCCTTGAAGATTGAAATACTCGGCGGGTGCGTTATTGAGGCCGTCAATGTTCGCGGTGCCGGAGATGGAGGTGTAATCGCCGTTTTCAAATCCGTATATGGTCTTGAACTTGCCCCATATCGGATGGTTGCGAT
>CAMWXV010000029.1 GCA_947178305.1 uncultured Porphyromonadaceae bacterium
TTAACGGACTATGCTATACCCCATCAACCGGCAAATGGCACAAACTCAACGGTCCGGTTTCCCCCGATGGCACACCGTTGGCCGTTGGCGGAGGCGCCGCTTGCACACTAACTTCCGGCACCATAGCCGTGTGTGGAGGTGTAAACAAAGACGTGTTCCTTGAAGCACTGCGCAACCAGGCTCCCGACTATCTTGAACATGACCCCGAATGGTACCGCTTCAACCCTTACACACTGCTCTTTGACCCGGCCTCGGAAAAATGGCTGTCACCAATTCCGTCTGCCAACGCCACCGCACGCGCAGGAGCATCAATATTTTCAGTATCAGATAACTCATTTTTCATATACGGAGGAGAGCTCAAACCTCGTGTCCGCTCTGCTGAAACATCCCGCATTTCACTATGATTGACAAAAAAACAGACCTGTCTGTGAGCAATTATGGCACAGCCTCACAACATGAATACTCCATAGCCATACTACCTTGGGGAGCCACAGAACCCCACAATCTGCATCTGCCTTATCTCACCGATGCAATCCTGTCGCACGACATAGCCGTAGATGCAGCCCGTTTAGCATACGACAACCACAATATCCTTGCAATGGTAATGCCCTCCATGCCGCTCGGAGCACAGAATCCCGGCCAACGCGACCTGAAATTCTGTATCCATTACCGCTATGAGACACAAAAAGCCGTGCTCTCCGACATTGTGGCATCTCTGCATCACCAGGGCATACGCAAACTTCTAATCATAAACGGCCACGGAGGCAACACATTCAAAAGCATGATACGCGACCTCGCCGTTGACTATCCCGATATGCTGATAGCATCAAGTGAATGGTTCAAGGTTTGTCCCGCAAAACAGTTCTTTGACCAACCCGGAGACCATGCCGACGAACTTGAAACCTCCGTAATGATGCATTACCACCCTGAATTGGTGAACCTGAACGAAGCAGGCCCCGGCAAATCCGCATCATGGGCATCCGAGGCATTACAGCAAGGAGTTGCATGGATACCAAGGAAATGGACAGATGTGAGTCGCGACACCGGCATTGGATCTCCCGAACTGGCCACAGCCGAAAAAGGTGAAAAATTTGCCAGAGCGGTATCCGAGAAATATGCACAGCTCATCCATGAACTATGCACTTTGCCCTCACTCTACACCCCGATTCCGGAATAACAACATTGTTTTGTTAATTTGACAAAACACAATTCAGAATCGGCCTGTAGAGCCATTTTTGACAATGAAATTTTTGTTAAAATTCATTCTTCCTCTTGACTCGTTTTTACGAATATTGTAACTTTGCTCACGAATTAAAGGAAGATGGACATCCTCCGATAGTTCTTAGAGGATTGAAAATAGAAATAATAGTTGTTTTATAGATAATTGTGTATTTGAAGCTTAAGGGTAGTCGGGAGACTACCCTTTTGTTTTTTTGTCCTTCACTCCACTTCATGAAATAATGAATTATTACTACCTTTGCATCTGATATGCAACTTGACGCACTAACACTCACCAACTTCAAAAATATATCCCAAGCGCAGCTTATTTTCTCTCCTAAAATCAACTGCCTGCTTGGCAACAACGGCATGGGCAAGAGCAACCTGCTTGACGCCATATACATGCTCAGTTTCTGCAAAAGTTTCTCCGGGGCACCCGACTCTATGATCATACATTCTCAGGAAGATTTCGCCATTGCCAAAGGACATTACACCCGACGCAACATCGCCGAAGAACTGACCCTCGGACTAAAACGAGGCAAACGCAAGACACTCAAACGAGGCAGCAAAGAATATCTAAAGCTTTCAGCACATATAGGCACGTTCCCACTCGTAATGGCCGCACCTCAGGACATAGACCTGATTCGCGGAGCCGGCGAAGAACGCCGCCGATGGATGGACATGGTCATTTCACAAAGCGACCCGCACTATCTTGACGCCCTCATAAGATACAACAACGCACTGGAGCAGCGAAACAAACTTCTACGCGACTCAGTCGTTGACCACAACCTTTATGCTGCCGTAGAATGCGTAATGGACATGGCCGCCGCCGCCATCTATTCCAAACGAGCCAAATGGACCGACCGGCTCAGCGCCATATTTCACCGACTGTACTCGGCCATCGCCGGAACCGACGAAAACGTAAGCCTGAGATACATCTCCACTCTTGACTCCACAAAAGGCTCGTTACTGCCATTGCTTGACAGCGCCCGCCGCCACGATGAAATCGTTCGCCACACATCCGTAGGACCGCATCGCGACGACATAGAGATGCTTCTTGACACAATGCCCATGCGGCGAATAGGCTCACAAGGACAATGCAAAACATTCACCGTAGCTCTGCGCATGGCCCAATACGAATTTCTTCATCAAGCCACAGGCCTGCGCCCGTTGTTGCTGCTTGATGACATATTTGACAAACTTGACGCATCGCGGGTAGAAAGCATAATGAACCTTGTAACATCCGACGAATTCGGACAAATCTTCATCACCGACACAGACCGTTCCCATCTCCACAGCATTGTGAGCCGTGCATCCGGAGGCGACCACCGCATGTGGACCGTAAGCAACGGCACATTCACACCCGAACATTGAAATGAAACGCACCGAACCAAAGATACTTGCCGACATTATCAACGAATCGCTTCAACAAGACGGACTTGACATTGCCATGGCCGAACAGAGAGCATTATACGTTTGGCCCGAAATCGTAGGGCCGGGAGTGAACCGCTATACCACACGCCGCTATGTGGAAAATGGCATCATGCATGTATATCTCAGTTCCGCAGTGCTGAAAAACGAACTGTCATACCACCGTTCATCGCTCGTGGAGCAACTCAACCTTGCAGCAGGAGCCAATGTTATATCACAGATAGTACTTCATTGATTCAACAAAATCTTTATTATGGACAAACCTCTTAATTACCTTCCATCCTCAAATCCACGTGTACCCCAAGCAAAACACCCTTTCCGACACTGTCTCAAAGTTCAGACACGCTTCAGCGACATTGACATGCTTGGGCACCTGAACAACAACGCATACCTGTCCATCATGGATCTGGCAAAAATCAAATACCTCACCGACACCGCCCCGGAACAAAGCAGACACAATCTGGAAATAAAAGCCGTGGTGGTACACATTGACTGCGACTTCTATTCACCCGCCTACTTTGACGAGCCGCTGGAAGTATGGACCACCATCGGACAATGCTCCGAACGCTCATTCACCATAGAGCAACGCATGATCAACTCACAAACCGGTGAAACAAAATGTATCACACACACAGTACTTGCCGGATTTGACCCCAAGTTACGCAAAGGAATTCCATTGGACACAGAGTGGATCAACAACCTTCAGGAATGGGAAGAACGACCCATCCTTACCACCTCCACGGCCACTTCAGGCATCTAATCGCTTGTCGTTATCATTTTTTTTGTACCTTTGCAATATTAACTGTCACCCACCGATATGACAATAGAGCAATCAATGCACCAGATTCTCCACGACGAGAGCAAGGCTATTGAAAACATACCCTACTCACCCGACTACGACCGCGCAGTGGAGCTTATCATTGAGCACGTGCACCGCCGAGGCGGCAAACTCGTAACTTCCGGCATGGGCAAAGCCGGACAGATAGCCATGAACATCGCCACCACATTCTCCTCCACCGGCACCCCCGCCGTGAACTTGCACCCCTCTGAAGCCCAACACGGAGATCTTGGCGTTCTACAGCCCAACGATGTGATGCTTCTGGTTTCCAACTCCGGACGCACACGAGAAATAATTGACCTCATAGAGCTGGCACGCAATCTCTACCCGTCATTGCCCGCAATAGTAATCACAGGCAAAGCCGATAGCGAGCTCGCACACAAGGCCGACGCCACACTTTTCACCGGAGGCACACCCGAAGTATGCCCGCTCGGCCTCACACCCACCACATCCACAACCATGATGACCGTAATCGGAGACATTTTGGTTGTAAACGTGATGAGACTCACAGGCTTCACCAAAGCCGACTACGCCAAACGTCATCACGGCGGATATTTGGGACACAAATCGCGTCAATAACCCCGGCACATGAAAAAATTTATTGTCATCGGCCCGTGCCGCATGGACATACTGTTTCCCGCAGACACTGCACCCGGAGCCCCGGTATCTTGGATGCCGGGATCTTCGCTCCAAAATGCGGCAATGCTGCTCGGACAGTCAGGCATGCCGGTATGGATGATTGGCGAAGTGGCTCGCGATGCCATAGGCTCATTGCTGTGCCGCACCCTTGAAGCCTCAGGAGTAAACACACAGAGCATAGATTGTATAAGCACAGGTGAACCAACAGCCACATCCGTGTTTTTCAACAACGCCACCTCTCCGATAACCTATACATCCAATCCCGAGCAACGCTTTGACACAACTTGGCCGCGCATAGATCCGGGCGACGTAGTGATACTCGGCTCACCAACCATCCTCACCCCGCGCTACCATCAATTTCTCTCTGATCTGCTTGACCATATAGCCGATCGCAATGCCATAGCCATATACGTTCCGTCGCTAACGCCTCACGAAGTGCCACGTATCACCCGTGCCACACCCGTAATACTTGAACTGATGGAGCGAGCCGACATAACCGTGCTCACACCCACCGACACAACAATGCTCTTCAACAACACTGAAGCACAAAAATGCTACCGTGAGCACGTACGTTTCTACTGCCCCACAATGGTGTATTGCAGCGGCAACACCTCGACACTCTCCATCCACCACCGCAACACCACAGTAGAAGCCGACATCAGAACAGCCCCACTCTCCCTGATATGGCATGCCGGAGCCATAGCCTCACTGGCCTCCGCCCTGAACCATCTTGACATCAACCGTCAAGAGCCCAAAGAGCCACTGTCGTTATCTCCGGAGCAACTTCAAACAATAGCCATTCACATGGCCGAAGGTGCCGATTCCGCAGCGCAAAACGCAGTCATAAACCATTGATTGTATGAAAAACAGTTCCTTAGAGCCATTATTCCTGCCATCAACTACAGACATAGAGCCACTTCTGGAGCTTACCAATATAGGCGATTTCAACAAGGCAGAATTACGACACAAATTGGGGCAACTGGATTTCAACACCGTCTACGATTTCATGCGCACGGCAGCCCACCGCATGGTTCTTGAACAAGGCGCAAGCACCACCGTTGAGCATATCACAGACTTCGACTCAATAGTGCAACGCATGGGCGAAGAACAAGGACACTTGCTTGATATACACACAGCCTTGATGCAGATACTCACAGCCGTGTACATTCACAATGGCGACAACGAAGAGGCTCGTCGCTCTGCCGCAGCCACACTCAACCTGTTAGCCTTGGAAGCCAAGCGCAAAGACGAGCCATTCATGCTCACCCTCGCAGCCCTGCTCTACGACCTCGCCCTTGTCAACCACAGCCGTGGTGAATTCAAGCAAGCCGAACGCGAAATAGAAAAATCCATGCATATTTTTGAGCGGCTCGCACGAATCAACCCCGACCGCTACGGCTCAGCACACATGATGAGCGTCAACGCCGCAACACAAATCTACCGTTCACGAGAGCGACAGACTGCCGCCCTTGCCAACGCCCACGAAGCCACAGCCACATACATCAACGATGCCGCCGCCGGAGTAGAAGGCGCAGCCATGAGACTAATAGAATCGCTCGTTCAAGAAGGCAGGACTCTCGCCAAAATGTCACGACACCGCGAAGCAGTGCAATATTTCACAAGAGCACTGAAATATCTCGGAAAACTACAACCCGACTTCGGGATTTTTCATCTTGAAATCTCCATTGATCTCGGCGAAGCATTGCTCAACATCAAAACCACCCGCGAGAAAGGCGTGCATCTGCTCAACACCATGCTGCACAAAGCCACCAAACTCAACGCTAACGAACAGCACCGCCGTATTGTTGAGATTCTATACAATGCCAAACACGGCTCCACCGACATCCTCTCCTTTTGGCACAAACTTTTTCCACGATAATCACAAATCTGCTATATGTCTACCAACACCCCCGATTTTCACAATTTTACAGATATTGAAGGCGCCCGCGTGGCCATAGTCACCGCAAAATGGAACTCCCGATACACCTATCCACTCCGCGACGGCGCTGTAAAAACACTGCAAGAAGCAGGTCTTGAGCCCGACGACATCTGCTGCTTTGAAGTACCGGGTGCCGTGGAACTCACCTTCGCCGCATCCCAGCTCATAGAGCAAAGTCTGTTTGACGCAGTCATTGTATTTGGATGCGTGGTACGAGGCGACACCCCACATTTTGATTACGTATGCCAATCCGTGACACAAGGTGTCACAGCTCTCAACGCCGACTGCGACACACCAGTGATATTCGGACTCCTCACAGTCAACAATGAAGAGCAAGCACAAGAGCGCATTGGCGGAGCACACGGACACAAAGGCATAGAAGCAGCACAAACAGCCCTTGACATGATAGAATTCAAGCGGGCGGCATCACGCCTCTGATTCCCACCCATACCCATCTCTCCGTGGAGCAACTGATGCAATACCTTTGGCAGCATCGTCTGTGGCCGCAGCAACGCCTGCACACCACCGACGGGCTTCCTCTGCGCATCATTGACCCGGGGCTGCTAAACACCAACTCTGGACCCGACTTTTTCAATGCCAAAATCTCCATCAACGGACACATCTGGGCCGGAGACATTGAAATACATGTCAAAGCGTCCGACTGGCACCGTCATCATCATGACAACGACCCGGCCTATGACTCAGTGATACTACATGTCGTAGACCGCGACGACACAGCCATAAAACGCTCAAACGGAGAAACTATACCCCAACTGTGCATGCAGTGTACACCCGAATTCTCGCGACACTACAACGAGCTTGTAACATGCGCCCACACCACCCTGCCATGCGCGAACGAAATCGCGGCCACGCCACCACTCCACATCACATCCTGGCTCTCAAGCCTCGCTTTTGAGCGACTTTACGACAAGCAGCAACGCATATCCGACCTTCTGCAACGCCTCAACGGTGACTGGGAAAGCACCTGCTACATAACCATTGCACGCAGCCTCGGATTCAGCGTCAACAGCATACCGTTTGAACGTCTGGCCCTGAGCATGCCATTAAGCGTCGTCGGCAAGCATAGCGACTCATTGCAAGCCATTGAAGCGCTCCTGTTCGGCCAAAGCGGCCTGCTTGAATCAGCCCCGCAAAAAGACCCCTATGTGCAGCAACTCCGTCACGAATACTCTTTCCTTGCACATAAATTCAGCCTCAAGCCACCCGAAAGTTTAGGTTGGAAAATGGCACGCATGCGTCCGCCCATGTTTCCGCAACGTCGCATAGCCGTGCTCGCATCCATGCTTCACGGAGGCTTCAGACTCATGAGCCGCGTACTCACCGTAACATCGCCCGAACAAGCCCGCGCACTATTTGATGTACAGCTCCCGCAATATTGGCGCACGCGCTACACATTCGGCACTTCATCGCCACACCCGGTGACAGCAATGAGCCAATCGTCAATAAATCTGCTCACAATAAATGCAGTGATTCCGCTCATTCATACCTATGGACTCACGCATGGCGACACAGCCCTGATGGACCGTGCCGTTGATATGCTACAGCAATTGCCCGCTGAAAAAAACTCGGTTGTAGAACTGTTCACACGCGCCGGAATCCCGGCACGAGACGCTTTCGCCACACAAGCGCTGATACAACTACGGCGTCAGTATTGCGAACAGCGCAAATGCCTCTACTGCCGCATAGGCCATCGGCTGCTGGCATCCAAAGCCCCACGTTAACGCTTGACCAGCTTGTAGCTCGCCACACTCCCGTCAGCACACACGGCTTTCACCACATAGATCCCCGACGGCAGATTTTCCACATTCAGCTCCGCACTTGTGTCCATAGCCGCATCATAACGTCCGCACAAGGCACCTGAGAGCGCGTATATCATCACTTCACGCATCGGCACTACCGAATGTATCATCGCAGATCCCACCGCAGGATTAGGCCATATACCCACATCCTCGGCCTCAACCTCATCTATACCATCAGTACCCACCTGAAAATACACCGGATTACCTATCACACCATAATTGAGCGCCCAAGGACGCAACTGATACACATGCCCCGGCTCCAGATCACCCAGCCATGCATCAACCTCTCGTTTGTAAGTCTGCCCATTGTCCAGCGCTATGAACCGGTTTCCAAGGCCACGCACCTGACGTATATCGTTATAATATATCCACGCACATGCTGGCGAGGCAAAATACCCCTGCGTACAAGTCACAGTAATCTTGATATGAGCCGTCGTGCCCACATAAGCCACATCATCCGCACTTTGGCCGTGAGTGCCCCCGTCTATCTCCACAAAACCGGTCACAACAGCCTCTTCCGTGGGAGTAGGCTTGACCGTCACATCCACACTCGGCCCTATAAGTCCGAAACCGTCACAGCGGAGTTGCAAACTATATTCTCCTGGCTTGAAGCTTGGCGACATATTGCCCTCCCACGAATACCGCACAGTTTCTCCTACAGGCACATTCACCGACACAATCTCTCCATAAGCCACCACCTTGTTGGTAGCACGGCTTATCAGAACCGGACGCACATCATCCAGCAGTTCGCGCCCCTCCACATGTATTGAAGCGTTCACCACCACCGGCCTACCGGAATACACCGGCGAAGCAAGCTCAAAATCCTCCACAGTTATTTCCGGAGCATCATCCACCAAACCGAAAGCAAGAGTCTCATTCGTGGCCACAAGCCTCATCTTGCCACTTCTGTCCATGCGCACAATACAGTCATGCCACTCGCCATCCTCTGTTTTAAACCCCGAAGACACTTCATATATCCCCTTTTCAGGAAAATCCGACACATTGAGCTTATATGTAATCAATACTGAACTCATTGACATTTGATGCCATTCATCGTTCATCACCAGCACACTGTCTCCGGACTCCACATCCACACACTTCACACCCATCTGCACCGATATAGGTTCCACACTTTGACTCATGAACCCCAGATTACTGCGCACCTGCACCTGCGCGCCATCCGAACGATAATAAGTCTGACTACCTGTCGTCAAATCGCCACGCAACAAAATCCTGGGCTTCATCACACTGTCACCTACCGGAGGCTGAATACCAAGCACCATTATCTGATTGCGGTTGTACCCCTCGGCACTACCGCCCACACCCTGCATAGCCGGGTCAAGAGCCGAAATACGGAAATAACCGTTGCTCATGCCACCCCAGCCCCAGTTGACATGAAAATACTCACCCTTGCGATAACCGTCAATCACAAAAGCATGCCCCGCCGACGAATTTCTACCGCCATACAACAGCGGCCTGCCACTCTCAAGCTCGGCATACATGGCATCCACCCATTGTTCAAGCGGATAATAATCGCGCTCATACACCTGGATTCCTCCATCATACATAAAATATTTCACAAGACTCACAGCCGCTGTTTCAAACGATCCTCCCGATGATGTCGGCGTATATTGCATACCCACCGACACACCGAGAGCATACATAAGATTGGCCACAGCCTCTTCTGCATCCGCAGGTGATGACGCATCGTAACTATCCAGCATTTTGTCCCACTCAAACCGTGTGGCACCAAAATCCACACTCAGCGGATACCCCACATCATAAGGCTTGTAAGAGTATTGCCCTCTACCCTTCTCGGGATATTTGTACACACTCATCACCTGTGCCATGGCTGTGGCCACGCATCCCGAAGGACACCGCACACCCTTGACCACAGGACAATAATCATTGTATGGAGTAGTCTGGTTCCATTGAGTCTTAACAATAGGCGCTATGACAGCACGCGTGTCGGACTCCGCCGACACGCTCTGCTGTGGCACCTCATTTGCAGCCAGAGCCTTTATCTCTCGGCCATACTCCTCAATCCACCATTTCAGCGACGGCGGCATATCCGCAGCATCAAACGTGCCGCTATCAGCATACCCCAACAATGGATTCTGCACCACATCGTCAGCAGCCACAACCACAAACCCACCGTTTTCCCCGCGACCGAACACATACACCGTGTTCATTTCACCGGTGCGGTCAGTGGCAGTATATTTCAGCGTAAGCGGTTGCATGGCATTGCCGCTGCTAAGCGGAGTGCGTACACCGGTTGGCACAAACATCTCTGCTCGGTTCAGAGCTTCTGAGGCATCAAGTTGTCGTGCCGTAAGCGGAGCAGCCATCACTCCGGCAGCCATAATAGTGAATATCAGTCTACTGTTCATAAACAAATGGTTTTACATACTATCACAAAATCAATCGTAACACCTTTGTAACACAGTAAGGCCATCTAAAGTTTAGAACCAATCCCACAGACACCCACTTACAAAAAAAGCAGAGCGCCCCATATTGGAGCGCCCCGCCGCATATTCACAATATTAACTCTTACTTGTTCACAACCTTGATGCTGCGAAGTTCCTTACCGTCCTTGACGATGCTTACTACGTAAACACCGGCCTGGCCGATATTGATATGCATGATTTCGCCGGCGTTGATGCTGCGGGCATCGCTGCCTACAAGCATTCCACTCATGTTGTATACGCTCACTTCGTAAGCGCCGCCCTCGGCAAACTCCAGGAACATGGTCTTGTCCATGGTATAAACCTTCATGTCAGTACCGTCAGTTTCTACACCATCAATAGCACTATGCACCTTAATTACAGGATAACTCTTCATATCCTTGCCGAGAGCATTGGCAAGTGTAAGAGTAACGATATAGCTATTTCCCACATCATTGCGGTCATATGAAATTTTCACACTACCATTAGTGTCTCCGCCCTCGGCATCTGTAAACACACCCCTGGGTGCAGTCCATTCAGGAGTTGTCACAACCTTATAAGCCTCACCGTCCACAAACGGCGATCCGGCTTCATACACAGGCTTTCTTACTGTCGGACCACACTGGCATTCAACTTCAGAAGGCACATATTCCAACAAATAAGCATCAGCCTGCTCCCTGCCCTGCGACACGAATTTATAATACTCATCGGCATCCTCTTCCATGCTCCAATAAGCTATCACAGCCTCAGGCAAAGTTTCAAGCCTACCAAGACCATTCTTTGACAGCTCCACATCCTCCTGAGTCATGGCTTTGCCCCATACCTGGAAATCGTCAATCACACCGTCTACGGCCTCCATTCCGTTAGGCCCGTTACCGCCCACCTTAATCCAGTCGTTCTGATTCAATGGATAGTTGTCTAAACACCAGTCGGTTTCTGTAACATCTCCGCCCAAACCCGAAGCCAGGCTCTCATAATCCGGAGTAAGTGCGATATCCTCCCACCCCGAAACCGAAGAACCTATCTTTTCTTCACGATTGCCTTTGTCACACCACAACCATTTGCTTATATTTTGAAGCACACCATTTAGATAGAACTTCATGCGCACTCTTTTATGGTCATTATATTCAAACACATAAACCAGGTGATTCCACTTAGCGGTACCGAGGTTTGCGTCATAGTCGCAGTACAAACGCATACCGTCAGCACCACCGTCAAGACTCTTACCCCAACCACCGTCAATCTTATGATTGCGCAAAGAACCTTCTACGGTGCGGTTCCAGAAGAAGCCCCAGTTGTTCTTGGGCCATCCTCCCTCTCGGTTCTCAATCAGCAGAAGAGAACCTGGAGCATTCTTAGGATACTTATCCAACTTAAGCCAAAAAGCCACAGAGAAGCTCTCATATTCTCCCAATCCCAAATCTTCCACTTTTACACCGAAAGCATACTCGTTCAGGCGCACACCACGAGAACCGGCACCATCGGCCACGCGACCGGTGTATCCCAACACCTGTGTCCGCCCAACCTCCATCTTCACACCATCAGCCCAAGCCTCCTCACCATTTACGGTAAGGCTCTCTATTATAGGCTGACGGCCGGCATCCGCTTTTGACACAGAAATATAATTGGAATGTTTCACATCTCCCGCATACACGTCATACGAACCCACACGGTCAATACCACCGGGCACATCTATTCTCATGCTGTTTCTCGCCTCGGCCACAACACCACCACCTTCATCTGTAATCTTCCAGTCTACGGCATGATGCTCCTCGTCAACAAACTCCACATAAAACTCCTCTCCGGTGGTCAATGGACTCTTGGATATATACAAATCCTCAACCTCCTCATAATCACCAACCGGCATCGCATCACTCCATGCTATTTCCGATTCATGAGCAAAATCAAGAGACACAGCGCTCACACCGAATTGAACCTTACCGGCTCGCTGCGCGGGAGCTGAGAAAATCATGCCTGCCCATGAGCTAGTAGTACCAAGAAAATGAGGTTCTGCATCCACATCCGTGCGGCTCCATAAGCGAAACAATGATGTTTTCACATCAAGGTTATAAACCGGCTCGCCGGGCTCCTTGGTGTTAGACATCTTGTAATATATCTTACCGTCCACACCCTTATGATTGTTAGCCAACACCTTGGCACGAGTCACTATAGGAGCGGCCGGAGTGGAATAGTTTCCGTTAGTGAGCGAAATCTCACCGATTAAAAACTCCAGATCCTTGGCATTCTCTATTTTAAGCGCAATAGCCGAAATTATCCCGGTCAAATTGTTGCGCGAAGTCATTGTAATGGTCTTGTACTGCCAGTCGGAATAATAAGTCAATTCTCCATCAGGCTTGGTTGAAGAATACGTTTTACCGTTCTTATCAAACAACATACCATAATCGCCCTGAGCTTCCGTGCTTTCGGAACCAAGCTTGGACCACACCAACTTCACATCGCCACTACCATTGAGCACCTTATAGCGTATAGTGAACTTGGTGTTGTTCTTGGCATCGAACTCAGTCTTGAACAAGTGCAGATAGCTGGCTTCCTTGTTGTTGGCTGTCAAGCGGAGTGAAGAGCCACCCATATAGGCATCTTTCCAAGTAATGTTTGCATCAACATTCTCCGAAGGAGTTGTGCCCAGATACTCGGTAGCAAACCAGAAACGCCATGTGGGCATATAATCCTGCACTCCGAGATTGTACCACGGAGCCACACGCACCTGCGCACCTTTCCAATTGTAATACGAACCTCCACCCACATTGAAATACGTCACAAAAGGTTCTGTTGACAAATCCCACTTCAATGTTGAGCGAGCCTCCATATAACGCGACATACCCATAAATTTTTCATCAAACGAACCCTTATACACAGGATCTATATTATACAGAGGGTTACGCTTTCCGTTGGTGAACCAGTTCTCTAAAAGCTTTTGATAAGAATCCTGCCTTGCAGCATCAGATTCTCCCACACGTTTTGCCCAAATATAGTTTTTATGATACACTCCGCACAGACCTATGGAATAAGGAATGCTGAGATGACTCATCCATTCAGAACCAGTTCTCAGATTCGCATGCATATCAATCCCGGTATACACATCACGGGAGTCACGACCTGTAGCACCGATACCGTTAGCGGTTGTGTTCAAATCCCCAACACTGTTCCAATAGTAATTCAGCAACATACTTGTTCGCGGTTCATCAGCATAACCGAACGTCTGATAGTAATCCGGACTCAACTGGCTACTATTATTAAGGCGACCGTTGTCATCCGTAACTCCGTTCCACACATTCTCGAAACCGGACTGATACTGCTTCATCCATTTCACCAGCTTGCCATGCACACCACGCAAATCTGCGCCAAGACCTGCACCATTGGAATACGCCGAATTATAACTTAATCCGTCCACTCCGTGATAACGCAGAAACCTGCCGAGCTTCTCAACTCCGGCATCATTGTTCATGGCACCAAGACCTCCGAGGCAATCAGCCCAATTGGCCGGAATTGCAACATTGTTTGGCATTGAAGCCACACCGCTCACAAGCACTCCGTTTTTGTGCGCCGCATCAGCCATTGCAGCCGGCACCCATCCAAATGGAGAATGCCGGTTACTATAATGAGTCACATAGCTCCAGGTTGAGAAAACCTCCGAATCATGCACTGCATTAGGCAACGCATTAAGCCACACATTATTTTCATCCGTGTATTCATTTATCGGAGCCCAGAATAGAAGTTTCTTGTTCTCCGAATCCGGTTTTGTTTTGTCTATCTGCGTATTTTTGTTCACGAAATAAGGTTTCAGCGCCACACGGCTCACGAAGAACTCTTCATCCTCCCATCTCTCAGACTTGCCATCCTCCTTATAATTGGTTGTAAGCTCCTTACCGGGCTCCCAATCGTTCACATACTTG
Source organism: uncultured Porphyromonadaceae bacterium (assembly GCA_947178305.1). GTDB lineage: Bacteria > Bacteroidota > Bacteroidia > Bacteroidales > Muribaculaceae > Paramuribaculum. The sequence goes on from CAMWXV010000029.1 coordinate 14,244, forward strand.
TGAAGCATATGCGAACTGGGCGGAGTCAGATAACCCGGTTTCAGTTGCTGTGCATTCATCGCCATGGAGGCAAATATCAATCCACCTATCAAACAATACAGCTTTTTCATATGATATTGATTTTTATTTCACCAATCGTATCGGCCAAACCGGCACCATAAATAGTTGCAGACAAAAATAGCATTTAATTCTCACCCCACAACTTTTTTATGCTCAACAACATACAAACACAACTACATAAACACAAGGCAGGGCACTCTCAATAGAGCGCCCCGCCAAATATTCACAATATTAACTCTTACTTGTTCACAACCTTGATGCTGCGAAGTTCCTTACCGTCCTTGACGATGCTTACTACGTAAACACCGGCCTGG
>CAMWXV010000030.1 GCA_947178305.1 uncultured Porphyromonadaceae bacterium
CTCAGTTAGCGGCTTAGCCAAGGCTGAACAACCTCAAATTTTACCGAATCATTGTGTAAAGGGAGGTACGCATATAACAAAATTTGGTGATTATAATGATGGTAAACGCATTGATTTTCCTTATAATGATATAAAGCAGGAAACATTTCAAATTGATGCATATTATATATTCAATAACAGACGTTACTCTCAAGCCGCAGGTTATGCATATTCCAAGTATCAGTTGCGTAGTGCCGGATCGTGGATGTTAGGGGCTGTTGTTACCTGGCAAAGTAATTGGATGGATTTTACATATCTGCCTGAGTCTATGAAGCCGTTCCTACTTTTGGACTCACCTGTGCTCTGCGTTAAATATACGGACTACAATCTCTCGGGTGGATATGGCTATAACTGGGTGCTGAGTCCTAAGTGGCTGTTGAATGTTACAGTAATGCCGTCGGTCGGTTACAGGCATTCGTCGTCCAAAGAATACAGTTCTGGTGGAATCAATATGTTTGCTGCTAATGCCAAGGCTATGCTATCGCTGACATATAATCACAGGGCGTTGTTTGCCGGGTGTGTGTCTCGCATTGACGGATTTGTTTTCATGGGCAAAAACTATACTTATTTCAATTCGTTACAGTCGTCTACGGTTAATGTTGGTGTGAGGTTCTGATTATTGGCTTTTGTTTTGTGAACTGTTTTCACGGTTGATGTGTTTGATGTGAAGAAGAGTATAAAATTTGTATCAATCGTTCAAATCATTAAACATGGAACAGAAATCAATCAAGGGAACTCAGACTGAACATAATCTGTTGGCTGCATTTGCCGGTGAAAGTCAGGCTCGCAACCGTTATACGCTTTTTGCCAAGAAGGCCAAGGAGGAGGGGTACAGGCAGATTGCCAAGGTGTTTAAACTTACTGCCAAGCAGGAGTTGACTCATGCGGAGATGTTTTTTTCGCTGCTTGAGGGTGGCATGGTGACTGTTAACGCTTCGTATCCGGCGGGTGTTGTGGCCGATACTATGACCAACTTACGCGAAGCGGCTGCCGGTGAGCGTGAGGAGTGGAGCGGTCTTTATCAGAATTTTGCACAGACTGCTGAAAATGAGGGTTTTCCGAAGATTGCTTCAATATTCAAACTTATTGCCAAAGTGGAGGTGGAGCATGAGAAAAGATATCTGGCTCTGCTGGAGCAGATGACCAATGATCAGGTGTTCACTTCGGAGGATCCTGAGCAGGAGTGGCATTGTATGCACTGCGGTTATGTGCACAAGGGTAAGTCGGCTCCAAAGAGATGTCCGGTGTGTGGCAAGGAACAAGGTTACTTTGAGCGTAAAGCCACAAATTTGTGATTCTATTCTATATAAATGTAAACCCGCCTTGAATTAGTATTTCGGGCGGGTTTGTTGTGGTTTTATCTGGACAATAACTGCTCAATGACTTGAGGGAAGTGCTGGCGCTCAAGGTTGTGGATTTTGGTTTCTATCTCTTCGGGTGTGTCGGTGGGGCGTACATCGGTCTGTGCTTGGAAGAGTATGGTGCCTTGGTCGTATTGGGCGCTTACGGTGTGGATGGTGATGCCGGTGACTGTTTCGCGTGCTTCGGCCACGGCGCGGTGTACATGGATGCCGTACATTCCTTTGCCGCCGAATTTAGGGAGCAATGAGGGGTGTATGTTGATGATGCGTCCGGGATAGTTGTCAATAAGAAATTCGGGTATCATTAACAGAAATCCGGCTAACACTATCATGCTGATGTCATGCTCTTTCATGAGTGACAGCATGATTTCGGGGTTGTGGATTTCGGTGCGTGTGAGTGTTTTTACCGGTACGCCGAGTTGCCTGGCTCGCTCTACGACTCCGGCTTCGGGTCTGTTAGTGATTATCAGTGCCACACGGGCGTTGCGCCGGTGGTGGTTGAAATGGCGTATGATGTTTTCGGCATTGGAGCCATTGCCTGAGGCGAAGATTGCTATGCGGTGAGTCATGGATGGAGTTGTTCGGTGTTGGGAGTGTTGAGACGCGCTTCTTCAAACTTGGCTTTCATCGTGGGGTTGCCTCGGGTGAGTTTTTTGATGGTGAAGTCTGTTTCGGCTGTTTCGTTGGCTTTGATGAGTTTTTGCCGTGATGCTTCAAAGGAGGCTTTGATTTTGCGTAAATTCTCTGCTTGCCGTTCGGCGGCTTCAATGGCTTTATCAAGTGCCGTGAGGGCGTCGTCTTGCTTTTTGAGATGGGCGTTGACGAGTTTGCTGAAGTTTTCCACGAAGGCATCACGCCGGCGCTCAAAGTTTGTCACATCTATGCTTTGGGCTTTGGCCACCTCAAGGTCATGTCGCAGTGATATGAGCTGTTGTGCTCCTTGCAATGCTGATTTTGTGAGCATTGAGATTACGGATAAAAAGAATTGTGGACGGATAACAAACATTTTGTTGTATCTGTAGCTTACGTCCACGATGCCTTCGTTGTAAAGTTCGCTGTCGGCTTCAAGTGTGCTTACGAGTATGGCGTATTCGCATTGTTTGTTGCGCCTGTCTTTGTCAAGTTTGGCGAAGAAGTCCTCATTGCGGTGTTTTGTGGCGGTTTTGTCATCTTCGTTTTTCATCTCGAACATTATGGATATGTATTCCACTCCGTTGAGATAGTCACGGTAAATGAAGTCGCCTTTGGTGCCGTCGCTCACATCGTTGTCTTTTTCAAAATACGCTGAGAGGAATTGTCCGAGGCTGCGGGCGCGGTTGAACATGTTGAGGCAATGCTGCTCCAGTGTTTCACCAAGCATTTTGGTGCTGAGGCGGCTTTTGAGGTCTTTGTAGTGTTCAATCTCTTCGTCTTTGGCTTTGAGTATGGCAGAGTGACGCTCGTTAAGCTCCATCATGGAGTTCTGAGCGGCTATTTTCTGTGCTTCCAGCTGAGAGGACAGTTCTGTGATGGTTTGCTGCTTGGCGTGGATGGAGTCTTGGAGCGCGATGCGTTCGTTTGCAATATCCAGCTCGTGCTGCTTGCTGAGTGAAGACAGCTGTGTACGCAGATGGTTGATTTCGTTGTCTTTGTCGGCTGCGAGTTTGGATAGGGCCAGTGAGTTTTGGGCTGCGGCATCTGCCATTTCGGCTTTCTTGATGGCTTCGTGTCCCTGGATTTGAATTTTCAATCGCTCTATTTCAAGTCTGAGCGATGATTTCTCACTTTCTTTTTCGGCGAGCTGCCGCTCCAGGGTCTGTGCTGCTTCCATGTCATGAGCTTTGGCCTCAGCTTTGAGCCGTTGGTCAAGGTCTTTGAGCCTGCGTTCCAATTCGGCTTGAAACTCGGCTGTTCTCACTTGCTCAAGAATGGCGGCGTATTCATTTCGGTCTACTTGGAAATAAGTTCCGCAATTGGGGCACTGTAGCTTCATGACATTGAAGTGTTTCCCGTGGTTACTGCAAAGAAAGTTTCAGGAGAGCCGGGGCGATGGCCGTGTTGTCAAGCATAGTGGCGAATTGCTCCATGCCTTGGCCTATGGCGAATACGGGTACAGGGTTTCCGGAGTGTCCTCCTGTGGTCCATCCGAAGCCTTGGTTGGTGTTGAGCACACGGAATATTTCGGAGGCAAGTGCGGAGTATGATGCGTAGAGGGTCTTTTCGTTTGGTTGTTCGGAGTGGTTTGTTATTGTTTTGTCGTACAGTTCTTTCAGCTTGGTTTCTTGCTTTTCGCTGATCGGTATGTGGCTCCAGAGTCCGGTGCGTTGGGCGGTGAACTGTTTTATTTCGTCCCAAGACGGAGTGCCGTTTTTGAGCAGTTCGGCACCTTGCAGAGAGAACATGTCTTTGCTCATGCGCTGGTATGGGATATATTCGGTGTGAGAGGTGTAGCCTACGTGGCCGTTGCCGATGGACAAGCCTCCGGTTTCGTGGTCGGCGGTGACGATGATTACAGTTTCGTCAGGATGTTGGAGATAGAAGTCGTAGGCTTTGGCCAAGGCTTGGTTGAAGTTGATCATTTCTGTAGCCACAGTTGCTCCGTCGTTGCCATGACCTGCATGGTCAATGTTGCCGCCTTCCACCATCATGAAGAATTTGTCGGGCGATACTTTCTTCATATGCTCAATGGCCGCGTCTGTCATGTCGGGGAGGGAAAGAGCTCCCGGGATGGAGTCTATTGTAAATCCGATATTGCTGTTGTTGAAAGGCTTGTCGCTATACAGGAACACTCTGCGGGATTCTGAAGCCTTGGCCGCGGGTATGGAGGTGACGAGGTCAACTCCTTTGGATGAGATGTATGGCAACAGGTCGGTGGGTTGATTGTTCTTGTCATTGGCTCCGCGCCATGTTGACCCGGCTATGAATTCATAGCCGCAGTCGGCCGCTTGCCGACCTATTTCGTAATACATGCCTCTGTATGGAACATGGGCGTAGAATGCACCGGGAGTGGCATCGTCGGGAGCCACGGAGGTGACCAAAGCCACGCCCCATCCTTTGTCGTGCAGTGTTTTGGCTATGGATGTCACGGCAACGGAGTCGGCATCCATACCGAGCATGCCGTTTTGGGTTTTATGACCTGTGGCCAATGCGGTGCCGGCTGCTGCGGAATCGGTTACTGTGGAGGATGCGGAGTAGGTGGTGAGTATGCCGGCGTATGGGAACTGATTCATGAGCAGACCGGAGTTGTTGCCGAGTGCCACACGGTTGTAGGTATGTGCGGCCATAATCTGACCCATGCCCATGCCGTCGCCAATGAAGTAAAACACATATTTGGGAGCGGCTGTGGAAACAGATGCCGCCAAGATGCATAATGATGCGATTAAATTACGAATATTCATAGTGAGGAAGTTTTTACGCGAAGTTAATCAATAAGGTGTTAATATGCAACAGTGCTAATGTACATACGACGTATGTTTATGATTTGTGTAGTGGTGTGATATCGCTGCCTGCCGGAGACTGGAATAGGGTGATGCCGAATTCGCGTGCGAGGGCGTATACGTGATCCATGATGTCGCTTTGTATGCGCTCGAATTCAATCCATGCAGTGCATTGTGTGAAGAAGTACATTTGGAGTGGCAGTCCTGTGGCGGTGGGTTGAAGCTGGCGAACCATGGTTGTCATTTTGTGGTTCACGCGATCGTCGTGAGTCAAAAAATGCTCCAGAGAGTAGCGAAGCAGCTGTATGTTGATGCCGCATTGGATTTTCTCGGGTGGGATACCTTGCAGGTGTCCGCGATTGCGAAGAGATTCAATTTCTTCCGCAGACAGGAACCGAACGCTGTTTATGTCTATCAGGATTGAACGCTCCACACGTCGGCCTCCGGAATCGTGCATGGCCTGATAGTTGCGAAAAGAGTCGCTGACCAATGAGTACGGCGGGATGGTGGATATGGAGTTGTCCCAGTTTCGTACCTTTATGGTGGTAAGATTCACGTCTTCCACTTCGCCGTTTATGCCGTGGGAGTCGGCTACAATCCAGTCGCCACGTCTCAGCATATTGTTGGCGGTGAGTTGTACCGAGGCTACAAGTCCCATTATGGTGTCTTTGAACACCAACATCAGCACCGCGGCGCTGGCGCCGATGGCTGTGAGTATGGCTGTGGGGCTTTTGCCTACAAGGATCGAAGCCCCGACTACCACTCCTACACCTATGAAAATAAGCTTTATCATTTGAAACACGCCTTTCACTGCGTAGCGTCGCAGTTTGTCGCGATGGGAAAAAGCATTGTATAGATTACCGGTGAACACGACCATCAGATGTACCACAGCCCATAGGATGTAGAATGCGGTGAATATCTTGGCCCAATGATGGGTTGTGGGGCTTTCAACAAACAATGTGGGCAACAGATGGTTCACGACAATGGCGGGTGCAAGTTGGGCAATGGCTCGCATAAGCCGGTAGGTTATCAGGTCATCGTCCCATGTGGTCGGGGTTCTCTCTACCAGTATTTCCACAAAGTACAGTATGCCTTTGGTGAGATAATATACCGCAATGGCCACTATGGCAATCACGGGCATCAGCAGCAGGTCCATTATCAGGTCGCCTGAGGTCATGGTGAGATGTGTTTCAAGGAACTGCCGTGCTGAGGATAATATATTTGTTATCATGCTATGTGTTTATGCTTTTGTGGTATGGGATAAATGTAAAGTATAAAAACAAAGATAATCAATGTGCTGCAACCGTGCAACCTTTTTTGGTTGTTAGGATATGGCAAAAAATGAGTAAGTTTGCAGCAAAATTATATTTCAGTTATGAATCAGACTCACAATACTCCGGTGCTGCTTCTAACAGGTTATCTCGGCAGCGGTAAAACTACATTGCTCAACCGAATACTCACAAATCAGCGTGGCATACGCTTTGCTGTGATTGTAAATGATATAGGGGAGGTTAATATTGATGCGTCGCTCATACAAAAAGGCGGTGTTGTGGGTCAGAACGATAATGAGGGCGATTTGGTGGCGTTGCAGAACGGATGTATATGCTGTACGCTCAAAACCGATTTGATAGAGCAGATCAATGATTTGCTTGCCTCCCGGAAGTTTGATTACATAGCTATAGAGGCATCGGGCATATGCGAGCCGGCTCCGATAGCTCAAACATTGTGCTCGTGGCGCAACTTTGCTCCAGAACTGAAACGCAACGGTATGCCTGTGCTTGATTGCATTGTGACGGTGGTGGATGCGCTGCGAATGCAGAGTGAATTTGCATGCGGCGATGCTCTCGCCACTGGAAATGTGGGTGAGGAGGATATAGAGAATCTTATAATAGAGCAGATAGAGTTTTGCAATGTGATACTGCTGAATAAGATTCATGAGGTGACACCACAGGAGGCTGCCCGCATCAAGGCTATAATACGGGCCATACAGCCGATGGCAAGGATTGTGGAGTGTGATTATTGTGATGTGCCTCTGACGGATTTGCTGGGTACGCATCTGTTTGATTTTGAGCGGGTGGCCACATCGGCTACGTGGGTTCAAAAGATTGAGGAGGCTCCCGCTACCGAGCAGGAGGCAGAGGCGTGCGAGCACCATCATCATAATCATAATCACGATGAAGATTGTGGTTGCGGTCATCATCACCACCATCATGGAGACGGTGAGGCGGAGGAATATGGTATACAAACATTTGTGTATTACCGACGCCGTCCATTGGATATGAACAGGTTTGATTATTTCATAAGCAGACAGTGGCCAAAGAATGTGATTCGCACCAAAGGCGTTATCTATTTCAAACACAACATGGATATGAGCTACTTGTTTGAGCAGGCAGGAGTTCAAAAGAAACTTACCGAGGCGGGATATTGGTTTGCTACGGCGCCTGAAGATGAGTTGGTGCAAATGATGAGTACAGATCCCAACCTTGCCCGAGACTGGGATCCTAAGTATGGAGACCGCATGCTCAAGGTGGTGTTTATAGGTCAGCACCTTGATAAGGATGCGTTGACACGCGATCTTGACAGCTGTCTTGCTTGATTTGGCGGTTGAGTCTGTCAATTAGGGAAAGTGAACGATGTTAAGATTTTTGAACTCAAATGCATTAAAAAGTAGCTAAATACGGTTTTGTTGTTGCAATTTGTTGAATTCTGCTGAATTTTGTGTGAATTTTTATGTAAAATTGTTGCAAAGTAGAAAAAATGTTGTTTACTTTGCGCCATCATTAAGATATGCACTTACGGTGTGTCAACCGAGGTGCTTTTCTGTTTTTTTGAAATAAATTCTGAGTTATTATACACATAAATTAATTATTTAACAATTTCTGCTTATGAAAAAGTTTTACACATTAGTAGTTGCGGCAATGGTGGCCGTATCGTCTGTATCTGCAGAAGGGCTGAAGCAGCTTTCATGGAACAATGACAAGCAGGTGTCTAAAGCATCTGTTGAAATGGCTTCTAAACTGAATCTTCCCGCACCCACTCAAAGCATTAAGAGTGTGGAAACAAAAGATCTTGATATTTCCGATCTTTCCGGTAACTATACTTGGAGTTATGTTAGTCAAACACAAAGTAACGGAGGTCAGACTGTTTCTACATCAATAAAAATTGAGAAAACAGGTAATAATATATATACTCTTTCTTGGAACGGTTTGGAGTTTAGCGCTACATACAGCTTGCTTTCAAAGAAATTTTCAATAGCATCCAATCAGTATCTCGGATTTAATGAGGCAAATAATATAGATGTATATTTTTATAATCTGGATCCGTCTAATTATACACCCATCAGCACTCCCGCTACCGCTACTATTTCTGGTGATAGCTTTGTGTTTGATTCAAATGTTATGCTCGGTATCGGAAATACTTCACTCGGTTGGTTCGTATTGGGTAAGAATAATGTGTTTACATTATCAACAAGTGTTGTATGGGAAAATCCAACAATGCCTAAAGATGGTTGGGTAGATTGCGGTACTGCCGATTTCGCAGATCCTTGGCAGGTTGCTGCATATGATGGAGTTGATATCAATGAATATGCATGGACTGTAGGTGTTGAAAAGAATGAGAATATCGAAGGTCTTTATCGTATGGTCAACCCCTATCAGAATAGTCCGATCTCTGGCAACAATGCAGATCCCACCGGAGAAGGTTATATAGTGTTCAGTGTTGCCGATCCTGAATTTGTGCTTGTTTATCCGTTGGTTTATACAGGTCTTATGGATGAAGTGGGTGCATTTCTTAACACAAATGTTGAAGGATATTATATGATCGGTTACGAAAATATGACTAAGGAGTTGATTATTAGCGAGACCGGTATCACTCCTTCTACATTTGACGTTGAGAAAGGTAAGGTTATTTTCCGAAACAATTATTTTGGACTCATATCCAAACCTGAAGCATTATACAGTTGGAAAGATAACAATAATCAAACAATTGAGGTTGACGGTTGGTTGCAGTTCAATGATTGGACTGGTATCAATGGTGTAGGTGTTGATGCTGATGAGAATGCTCCTGTTGAGTACTACAATCTTCAGGGTATGCGCATCAACAATGTGGATAACAACCCCGGCCTCTACATCCGCAAGCAGGGCAACAAGGCCACTAAGGTATATGTGAAATAATCATATTGCTGTTGAAATAGATAGAAAGCCGCGTCAATTGACGCGGCTTTCGTTGTTTATTGGGTTTGGAAATAAATTTAGTAAAGCATATTTTGCGGAACAAGCGGTTTGTGTGAAATCGTAAAACGTGTTTAGCGGAGGTGCTATCTTGTGTAGCCGGTGCGGCTGAAGAGTTCATAGTCCTGGTCCACGGAGTTGCCCACGGTGGTGAGCATGTCGCCTATCAACGCTCCGTTGATGCCTCCGCGAAGCATCCGTTCGGTTGTGGCTTGGCTGAGGCGGGCGCGCCCTCCGGCAAATCTGATTACGGCATCGGGTGCTATCAGTCGCATCAATGCGGCAGTGCGTACAATCTCTTCTTCTTCAATGAGCGGTGTGTGCTCAAGTGCTGTGCCGGGAATGGGGGAGAGGATGTTGACAGGAATGGACACGGCTTCGGCATCGCGTGCCTCGGCGCACAGTTCCAAACGCTGGCGCATGGTTTCGCCCATGCCTATGATACCTCCGGAGCAGACTTGCAGTCCGGCTTTACGCGCGGCTGCTATTGTTTGAAGCTTGTCGGCGTGGGTGTGTGTGGAACAAAGCTGAGGAAAATAAGAAGCGGCGGTTTCAAGATTGCAATGATAGCGTTTCACACCTGCTTCTTTCAGGGCATTCATGGCTTCTTGATCAAGGAGTCCCATTGATGCGCACAGATACAATTGCGGATGCCGTTGTGAGAGTTTGCGGTACATGGAGCAGGCTTCTTTGAGAGCCTGACCGTGCATTCGTCGTCCGCTTGTGACCAAGGAGAAGCGTTGAACACCACGCTCGGCGCAGGTGTCGGCTGCTTTGAACAGCTGCTGTTCTGAAATAAGATCGTATTCTTCAATTCCTGTATGATGGTGGCGGCTTTGTGCGCACCATTTGCAATCTTCGGAGCACCGTCCGCTACGTGCGTTCACTATAGAACAGGTGTCAATGTGGGATCCGCAACGGGTTTGGCGCACGAGGTCGGCGGCGTTGCAAAGCTGAGATGTGGTGCAGGTATTGTTTAGTTCCATAGCTTCGTTAACGGACGCACCGTGTCCTTCAAGAGCTTTGGAAATGATAGTGTCAAGAGTCATAATATATGGTATTAACAAGGCAAAATTACGTTTTTTTTGGCGTAAAAAGAAAAAAAATGGTGAGTATGGGAAAAGAGAGAAACGGCGAAACAAAGCGGGCGTGAAATGAGTTATATTTGCATATCCGTTTCATAACCGTCAAGCTATTTAATGATTATACATATGGAGTATCGTCGCATATTTCAGATTTTTGCCGCACTGGTGGTGTCAGCTCCGATGGCCTTTGGTGGCTCGGGGGCAGTGAGCCTTGATTCATGCCGAACAATGGCGTTGAAGCATAACAAGCAGTTAAAGGTGCGTTCAGAGGCCGTGCGCATGGCCGGTTATCAGAAAAAGGAGGCTTTGGCTGCCTATCTTCCAGCAATAGACTTTGAGGGCGGGTACATGTACAACCAAAAGGAGCTGTCAATATTCGATTCCGATCAGTTGCTGCCCACCAAGAGTTTTGATTTGGCCACCCAAAGCTATCAGTTCAATGTGGTCAAGAATCCTGTTACCGGCCAGCCTATTACCACTCCTGACGGTAGACCTGTGCCTGAAACAGTGGCTCTGATACCGAAAGAAGCCATGACATATGATATTCATAATGTTTTTTTCGGTGCCGTTACTCTAACGCAGCCAATATTCATGGGTGGTAAAATAGTGGCTATGAACAAGCTTACCCACTATGCCGAGGAGGCGGCCAAGGCACTTCACAACCATGAAGCTGAGAATGTGATATATGCGGTGGATGCCGCCTATTGGCAGGTGGTGTCGCTGAAATCAAAGCATGAACTTGCCACAAGCTATGTGGCATTGCTTGACACATTGCGACGTAACGTCAATGCGATGGTGCAGCAGGGCGTTGCCACCAAGAGCGATCTGCTGAGTGTGGATGTGAAGCTCAATGCCGCCCAAATAGATTTGGTAAAGGTGGAAAACGGATTGTCGTTAAGCCGCATGGCCTTGGCGCAAGTGTGCGGGGTGCCTGTCAACACTCAAATGACTCTTGCCGACGAGGGTGCGGATGTTACAGGGCTTTCCGTTCCGGTGGCCAATGAGTATGACATGGAGGATGTTTATGCCCGCCGACAGGATCTGCGTGCCATGGAGATGGGTGTAAAGGCGTTGGGGCAGAAAGAGAAGGTGGCCATGAGCGACATGATGCCCAAACTGGCGCTCGTGGGGTCGTATTCGTTTTCAAATCCCAATATGTTCAATGGGTTCAAGAAGCGTTTTGATGGCGCATTCTCTGTCGGTGCGGTGCTGTCCATACCCATATGGCACTGGGGCGGCAACTACAATAAATATCGTGCAGCCAAGAGCCAGACGCGTATGGCCGAACTGGAGCTTGACAATGCGCGCGACCTTATAGAGCTGCAGGTGAGCCAAAGCAGTTACAAGGCTCAGGAGGCTCTTAAAACATTGCAGATGACAACTGCCAATCTATCCAAGGCTCAAGAGAATCTGCGCACGGCCACACTCGGTTTTCGCGAGGGCGTGCTTACGACAGACAATGTGATGGCTGCTCAGACTGCGTGGCTAAAGGCCAACAGCGAATATGTGGATGCGCGGATAGAGGTGCAGCTATGTGAGGTGTACCTGTCAAAGGTACTTGGCACTCTTCCTTATCCTACCGATTATTAATATTGTAAATTCATTATATCATTATGACAGATAATAACGCTAACATTGCTGAAAAACGTGAAAACCGCACGTTGCTTGTAGCTCTAATGTTTCTTGTTGTGGGTGCTATAGCACTTGCTATTGTAGGATTTGTGCTTCTGAAAGAGCCAGCGGAAATAATCGAGGGTCAAGCTGAGGCTACTTCGGTGAGGGTGTCGGGCAAACTGCCCGGCAGAGTTATGACTCTATATGTGAAAGAGGGTGACATGGTGCATGCCGGAGACACTCTGGTGCATATTCACTCATCGCTTGCCGAGGCCAAACTGATGCAGGCCGAGGCTATGAAAGAGGCTGCTTCGGCTCAAAATCAAAAAGTGGATGCAGGTACACGTGTTCAAATAGTGCATGCGGCAGAGCAACTTTTGGCCCAGGCTTCAGCTGCCAGAGAGATTGCATCCAAGACTTATCAGCGAATGGAGAATCTTTATAAGGAGAATGTGGTGTCGGCACAGAAACGCGATGAGGCCAAAGCCGCCTATGATGCTGCCGTGGCCGCGGAAGGGGCTGCACGCAGCCAGTTGTCGTTGGCCAAGGCAGGAGCACAGAAGGAGGACAAGACAAGTGCGGCTGCTATGGTGAATGTGGCGCAAGGCGGTGTGGCTGAAGTGCAGAGTTTGCTGGAGGATCAGTATCTGACAGCCCCCTGTGATGGTCAGATAGATCAAGTTTATCCTGAAGTTGGTGAGCTTGTGGCTTTGGGCGCTCCGATAATGAGTGTGCTTAAAATCAGCGACAAATGGATGACATTCAATGTGCGTGAGGAGTATCTCAGCAAAATGAAGCTCGGAGAAAAAATCAAGGTTATGATACCTGCGCTGGACAAGCGTGAGGTGGAGGCGCAAATATATTATGTGCGCGATATGGGCAGTTATGCCATGTGGCGAGCCACCAAGGCCACCGGAGAGTGGGATAGTCGCACTTTTGAGGTCAAGGCTCGTCCGGTAGACAGTATTGCTGATTTGCGTCCCGGTATGACTGTGGTTTATTGTCCATAAACACAACTAAAACACAACCGTATGAAAATCACTCCGCTTATAGAATCATTGCGTCGCGGATGGCTATCTTTGGGGCATCGTTGGGTAGTGGTGGCGCTTATGGTGCTGGTGCCGTTTGGTGTCACGTGGTTTTTCATTGATATGATGGATCCGGGGTTGCCTATGAAGGTGCCAACCGCGGTGGTGGATCTTGACCAAAGTCCATTGTCGCGTAAGGTGACCCGTAATCTTGCATCGTCGCAAGCATTGGCGGTGGATTACAAGGCAGAGTCGTTTCATGAGGCGATGGATGATGTGCGCTCCGGTAAGATATTCGGTTTTTTCTATATTCCGGAAGGTTTTCAGCGCGATGCGGTGTCGGGTCGCGGTCCTATGCTGAGTTATTATTCCAATCTTACATTCTTTGTGCCCGGAACGCTTGCTTTCAAGGGGTTCAAGACTGTGGCGGTGACCACAAGCGGCGGGGTGGTTCAAACCTCGCTTGTGCAGTCGGGTGTGGATGAGGCCAGCGTAGGAGCGTTGTTGCAGCCGGTGGTGATAAACGAGTCGGGCATACACAATCCGTGGCTCAATTACAATATATATCTCAGTAATTCGTTTTTGGCCGGTGTAATTGCTCTAATGGTGTTGTTGGTCACGGCGTTTACTGTGTGTCATGAAATAAAAAGCGGCACTTCGCCCGAATGGCTGCGTAGTGCCGGAGGGTCTATGTTCATAGCCTTGTTGGGCAAGCTTGCTCCACAAACATTGGTGTTCTCGGCTGTTGGTGTCGCCATCCAGGGCATCTTGTACGGTTTCTGTCATTTTCCTCTTTATAACCATGCAATGCATATGATTGTGGCTATGGTGCTCATGGTCATAGCTTGTCAAAGCTTGGCGGTAACAGTATGCTGCTTGTTGCCTAACCTGCGATTGTCGCTCAGTGTTTTGTCATTGTTGGGCATATTGTCGTTCTCTATCACCGGATTTTCGTTTCCGGTGCAGAGTATGTACGGTTCCATAGGGGTGTTCAGTTACATTGTGCCATTGCGTTATTATTTTTTGATATATGTGGATCAGGCGCTTAACGGAATTCCGATCTATTATTCACGGTGGTATTACGTGGCGTTGTTGATATTTCCGTTGGTGTCGCTCGTTGGTTTGCCAAGGCTTCGCCGCAAGTGTCTAAACCCAGTTTATGTGCCTTAGTGTATGAGTAATCTTGTCAAAAATTGGTTTATTGCACTATTTAAGGTGTGGCGTCGGGAGTTTTACCTGGTGTTTCACGATATGGGTGTGATGTTGTTTTTCTTTGCTCTACCCATATTGTATCCAGTGGTGTACACTTTAATATATAATCCGGAGATTGTGACGGATTTGCCGGTGGTTGTGGTGGACGACAGCCGTACGGCTTCAAGTAGAGAGCTTGTGCGCATGGTTGATGCCACACAGGCCATAGA